>JAHIRR010000262.1 GCA_018818505.1 Candidatus Omnitrophota bacterium
GTCCTGTCCACGAATTGATCCGGGAGCACGATGTCCAGCGGCTTTAGTTCCTCTCTGAAGCTGCCGACCGCTGAAATTGATATGATCTGCTCAACGCCAAGCTTTTTCATTCCGTATATGTTCGCTCTATAGTTTAACTCCGTCGGCAATATCCTGTGGCCCCTGCCATGCCTTGGCAAAAACGCAACCTCTACCCCTTCCAGAGCGCCAACAATATAGCTGTCAGACGGCTCTCCAAAAGGCGTTTTCACCTTGACCTCTTTTATATTCTTTAATCCATCTATCTGATATAACCCACTGCCACCTATAATACCTATCTTTGTCACTTCCCCCTCCTTTATAACCCTAAAGTAGACAAATCAGTCACTGACTGTTTTGTCTACTTTAGCTTGCGGGACCTGGTGGTTGCTGCTTTGACTGCTTGTTTTATGATGCGGCCTAAGCCCCTTTGCTTAAATACCTTGAGCGCTGCTTCTGTTGTGCCGCCTTTTGATGCTACCTTTTTGACAAAGTCCTGCATGGATGTATTAGTAGCGCTGGCGCATGCTGCTGCTCCTATGAAGGTGGCCTTTGCCAGCTGCCTGGCAATGTCTTTTTTTAGTCCGCACGCGCACGCGGCTTTTTCCAACAAGCCTGTGAATAAGAAATAATACGCTGGCCCGCTGCCGCTCACAGCAGTAACTGCGTCCATGGAAGATTCTTTGACAGCAATGACCTCGCCGAATCTTGAAAAGATCCTGCGGGCCGCGGCAAGGTCTTTCTTGCCCGCGGTACTGCCAGTCGCAATCGCAGACATGCCTTTTCCTGCTACTAAAGGCATGTTGGGCATGACCCTGATGACCCTGGAGCTTTTCAGGATCTTTTCTATGAGTTTAGTTCCTACGCCAGCAGCTATTGAGATAACTAATTTTCTCTTCACATGCGGCTTTATCTCATTCAATACGCCTGCTATGCGCTGCGGCTTCACAGCAATGATAATGACATTTGATCGCCTGGCCACATCAATATTGCTCGCGCTCGTCAGAATGCGCCTGCGGCGCTTTAAGGCGCGCAACCTGGCCTTAGCCGCGTCGCTTATAAGAATCTTTTGATCCATGCGCAATGCTATTGCGCTTCCCATATTACCCGCACCGATTATGCCTATCATATGCGCTCCTTGGTTAAAAATATTCCGACAACAGCGACCGTATCTTAGATATCGTCCTGCCTGCAAAATTAGAATTATTTGAAATAGCGCTGGATTTTTTCTCCAGCCTCTTGGATGCGCCGAATCTAGCCAGTCCAAGGGCACATGCAAAAGTAGTATTCTGCATTTCGCCCGCATTGCAGATCCTGGCCATCTCCATAGGCATGTTGAAAACCTCTTCTATGGCCTCTATGAATCCGTCCATCTTTGATGGCCCGCCCACAACACGTATATAAGGTACCCTTTTTCTCTGTCTCACGAATGGCTCTATCTTTTTATAGACCTCCTGCATGATCTCTTCTACTTTAGGAAAAAGGAGGTTTGACACCTCGCGCCTTGAAAAACGGGCCCCAGCAGACGATGAATCAGAATCTACCCAGTTTCCCCCCGATCTATTTTGATCAGACTGAGCATCTTCATGGCCAGGGCCCGATTTAGTAATAATGCCGCATTTTATTCTCAGCTTCTCTGCATCCTCAAACATCATCCTGAATCTATTCTGCAGGACCAGCGTAAGGTCGTTACTGCCAAATGGAAAATAAAAACAATCTCTTAATTTTTTGTCACTGAATAAAGACGCCTCTGTATGATCCTTCCCCACATCAATGATCACTGCCCCTTCCTGTAATTCTTTGTCGTCAAATATCGCCAGGCTGGTAGCTGCGCCTGAGACAATTATATCCTCCACCTCATAGCCTCCCACATTAACTGCCTTTGTAAGATTCTGCAATATGCTGACCAGAGATGTAACGATATTCAAATCAACATCCAGCTTTGAACCAAAAAGTCCTACGGGCTCGACGATCTCCATTTTATCGTCGATATAAAACCGCTCTGGTATGAGATGTATTACTTCTCTATCAAGCGACATGGCTATGAGCTTTGCCGATTCAATGCATCTGGCTAAATCCTTTTCTGTGATCTCACTTGGCCTGTCTGAGATATGGACAGAACCGCGACTCTTAAATGTCCTTATGTGCACGCCAGAGATGTTAGTAATGACTTTTCTGATCCTGCAATGCGCAGCAGCCTCTGCCTTTGAGATAGTCTCTTCTACTATATCAGATAATAGGCCAAGATTTGAGACCACGCCTTTTGAGAAACCCTTTGTAGGAATTTCTGCGAATCCCGATATCTTCTCCCTGCCATCTGAGGGCCTCGGCTCCAGTATCAGCGCCCTGATCGACGAAGCGCCTACATCTAATCCGCAAACAGGATCTACACGCATAAATTACCTCGGACCTACGATCGGGTCCTCAAAACGCAGATCAATATATTTAAACTTATCAACGTCCATACTGATCTGCTCGAGCACTGTCACAAGCACAGCGAGTCTGTTACGAAAATCCTCGTTGCCTATCTTTATCTCAATATTAACATCATCAAAGAAAAATGAGAGATTGCCTGGATCGGCTATGTCTACTATCTTCAGCCTGTACGCTCTCAGGCCCTCGATACCATGTATCTCGCCTATAAGGCCAAGGGCCTTGCCTATCTTTTCCTTTTCAAAGTCACTAAACTTAGCGTCCTGCGCCTTGGCAAGATTTATACCCACACCCCCGATTATGGGAAGCCCTGGATCTGGAAAATTCTTTACATCCGGCAGCAGGACCCCTTCCTCGTCTAGAAAATAATACCTGTCCGAGCGGATCTGCGCGATTGGTTTTCTCAGATTTGCCTTTACGATCAATCTATTAGGTAAGAGCCTCCTGATCGTAATATCCTTGAACTCTGGATGAGCAGCCTCTATTCTTTCTTTCAGATCTTTCAGGTCCATAAAAAATATGTTAGCGCCTATAATATCTTCATTGGAGATGCTCGTTAGCGAAAGATCTCGCAGATAGCCCTTTTCATCGTATAGCTTGACCTCAATACCATTGATCGCAAACTGGCCTGAGTCGCTAGACATGTCTTTGAGCCTGACAAAACCGAAACCGACAGCGCCCACAATCGCTACTGCAATCAAGAATTTAAGGACGAGGATAAGACGATTCGCGGGACGAGACGAGAATATAAATCTTTTCTTTCTAAAACGTGGTTTTTGTTTTTTTAGTTTTACCATAATGCGGACTCCGTAATTTTTAATACTAGTTTTTGGAAATCAATACCGGACGAGCACGCTGCCTTTGGAAGCAGGCTCGTCTCAGTAAGGCCTGGTATTGTATTAAGCTCTAACACCACAGGCACGCCCTTTTCGCTCAATATCATATCTACCCTGGAAAAAAAGCGCGCAGCCAGGGCCTTGTGCGCCATGAGTGCTGTTTTCTGAGAATCTACGTATTTGCCTTTTTCTATTTCCGCGGGCACCCTGTATTCAGTAAGGCCTTTTTTGTATTTTGCATCAAAATCAAAAAATCTCTTCTTTGGTATGATCTCAACGACAGGCAATGGCCTGTCGTCAAATATGCCTACAGTGATCTCGCGGCCTCGCACGTATTCCTCTATCAGCACATCCCGGCTATATCTAAATGCATCATCGAGCGCTTTGCTAAAATCCTTTTCTGAATCCACTATAGTAAGCCCGATGCTGGAGCCTTCCCGCGAAGGCTTTACCACAAGAGGCGTGCCTAGTTCTTTCAAGGCCGAACCGTGAATATCTTGGATGTTCGAGGTTCGGCCTTGAACAACCATGTAGCGCGGCATAGGGATATTATACCTTTTGAAAATATTCCTCGAAGCGATCTTATCTATGCCCAGTCTCGACGCAGCAACTTTACTCCCTGTATAAGGTATACGCATCTCCTCAAGAAGCTCTTGTATGGCACCATCCTCTCCAAATCCCCCATGAAGCGCTATAAAAGCAATCTCTATATTAGACGATTGGATTAGACGCTTCACTTCTTCCTTATAACCGTTCATAGCCTTGGCCTGGGCCAGCTCTACCAATTCTATAGGTATGGCATCTATGCCTTTATCCAGCAATGCCTTGTAGACCGCCTTTCCTGATTTTATTGATATGTCATGTTCAGAAGAAGGTCCGCCCATTAAAACGCCAACGCGCTTTTTCATCATAGTTTATATGCAATATTTTCTAACGCGAATACACGCGAATCTAACGCTGATATTCGCGAATACTAAACTATAATTCGCGTTCATTCGCGTTAGATTCGCGTCTATTCGCGTTTAAAATCATATTATCTTTAACTCCAACTCCAGGTCTATGCCAAACCTGCCTTTAACAGCCTCTCTCGCTAATCTTATTAATTCCAGCACATCCTTTGCCATTGCATCGCCAGTGTTTACTATGAAATTCGCGTGTACCCTTGAGATCTCCGCGCCGCCTGCCTGGGCGCCTTTTAACCCGCACTCGTCTATTAATCTTCCCGCAGGAGTCAAGCTGTCTGGATTTTTAAAAACACTTCCTGCTGACGGGAAACTCAGTTTTTGAATCCATTGCCTGGCTTTCATAAAAGAATCCATGCGGCTGTTGACCGCGCTCGTCGTATCTTTTTCCAATCTGATCCTGGCACCCAAAATACACTTCCCATCAAGGCCAGAAGAACGATATCCAAAACCCATCTCGTCTACTTTCATATTTTTTCGCATCTTATTTTTTAAGTCCACAACATCCACATCTACTA
>JAHIRR010000263.1 GCA_018818505.1 Candidatus Omnitrophota bacterium
CGTGCTTATCGTATGTAAGGATCTTATTAATTCGAGGATCTTTCGTAAAGACGCGCTTTGGCCTTGGCCCAGTCACGACATCTATCTTTGCTCCAGGAAAATTATCCTTTAGCGCGGTCAAGGCCGGCAAGGTCAGGATCACGTCCCCTATATTACTAAGCGTAATAAAAATGAGCTTCACGAAATCGCCTCCATAACATCCTTGACGCTTATCGCGCTCATGCAGGCATTATCCTTGCAGGAAAGCTTATAACATGGGATCTCGCAATCTGTCTTCTTTTGTAAAATCCTGTAATCGCCATCTCCGTAAGGGCCTGTTATCCGAGATGATGTCGGGCCGAATAACGCGACAACGCTTGCCTTTACTGCTACTGCGATATGCATAGGCCCGGAGTCACTGGAGACGACCTTTTTTGCTCTTTCAAAGACTGCGCCAAGTGTCTTCAGATCTGTCTTGCCGCAAAGAAGCACAGGTTTCTTCTTCATGAGATCAGCGATCTCCTGACATAGCTTTATATCTTTTTTTGCGCCAGTTAAAACCACCTTTATATCTATGCTATCGCCCAGCACGGCAAAGTTCTTAACAGGCCATCTTTTTAAATCCCAGTTGCCGCCAGGATTAAGCACTATAAAATCTTCATTATCTTTGATCCCCTGATCCCTTAAAAGTCTTTTTGCCTTAGCCCTGTCTTTATCAGAAATGAAAAATTCACAATTTACACTTTTCGGCCTTATACCTATGCCTCTTGCAATGCCTAAAAAATGCTCTACCCTGTGTAAATCTTTAGGTAAAGGCGCTACTTTCTTTGTCAACAAGAACCTTGATTTCTTATTGTCATATCCTATCCTATTTGGTATCTTTGAAAGAAAAAGAAGCATGGTCCTGCTTAAAGACCTGCGCAATATAAAGGCTGTATCAAAATGCCTTGATTTCAGCTGGGACACGATTGAAAATTTTCCCAGAAGATGCTTGTGTCGATCTTTTTCATCGTATGCTATGATCTCATCTATATGAGGATTGCCCTCCAATACCTCCTTGCACCTTGAATGAGTAAGGATAGCGATATAACAGCCGGGACAGCTTTCCTTAACAGCTCTTATAAACGGCGTCGCAAAAAGCGTATCACCTAACCAGTTAACATTCACAATAAGTATGCGTTTCATGATTTTCCACCTATGTCATTGCGAGCGAAGCCCCGCCCTTTCTGAAGAAAGGGCGGGACGAAGCGAAGCAATCTCTTTTTAAGATTGCTTTGTCGCTATCGCTCCTCGCAATGACAGTCTTAGTCCTCGTCCCGATGCTCTTTTACCCACGTATAAAATCCAGATGTCTCGATCCAGAATACGAGCATGCTATCCGAAGTGCTGGATATGCGCAATCGCTTCATTGCGAAAAGGTCATGGGCTGGATAATCTTTCCCCGGATTAGCTGCTACTGCGATTTCATATCCCGCTTTCCTGACTTTTTCTTTTGCGCGATCATCAAAAGCGCCTATAGGATAGCTGAATGAAAAAACTTCTCTTCTGGTGTGGCTTTCTATCGCGCGTTTAGAATCAACTATCTCTACATCTAACTTCTGCTCTGCTAAACCTGGCAAATACGCGTGCGTCATGGAGTGGCTGCCTATAGAGACGACGCCGCTTTCAGACATCTCAATGACCTGGTCCCATGTCAAGTATCCCTCACGGCCTATAAGCGCGGGTACTATAAAAATCGTGGCTGGAATCCCCAGCTCCTTTAAAACAGGGTAAGCACATGTGTAATTATTCTCATATCCGTCATCAAATGTAATCGCGATCGTCTTGTAAGGGATTTTTCTTTCTCTTACTAACTCAGTCAACTCCTCAAGTTTTACGACATTATAGTCATGCCTTTTTAAAAAAGAGATCTGTCTTCTAAAGCTATCGGGACAAACGCTCAGCCTCGAAATACTAGCATTATCATCAACTCTGTGATACATGATAATCGGCACAACATACTGTTCTTTTGCCAACAAGAACCCGGCCACTACAAAAACTACTAAAATTATAAAACGACGATATCTTTTCATCTGCAACCTTACGAAACTTTACGTAACCTTACGAAACTTTCCGAAACCTCTTTATATAGCTTCTCAACCTTATCCACCATACCATCAATTGAAAATTTCTGTATTACCATCTCCCTGCCAGTCTGGGACATCTTTTCATAAAGGGCTTTGTCTTTTAACAATCTCACTGTGGGCTCGACCAGAAGATTATGCCTTGAAGGCTCGACCAGAAAACCATTGACGCCATCCTTGATAATGCTTGAGATGCCGCCCACATTTGTAGCTACTGCAGGCTTACCTGCTGCAAGCGCCTCTAAAAGCGCGAGCCCCAGGCCTTCTTTTCTTTTCGGCGTAAACATAAATACATCCATCACAGAGAGAATATTGACTGTGTTTATCTGTGATTTTATAAATATTACATTCTCTGTCAGGCCCAGACGTTGAGCCATGTCTATTATCTCGAAGCGCCCCCTGCCATCTCCGACAAAAACAAGCTGCACATCCGGCTTTTGTTTCAATATCTCAAAAAGCGCGCGCAAAAGCACATCCTGCCCTTTATCAGGCGTGAACCTGCCTATCGTGCCTATAATCGAATGGTCTTTGCGGATCCCGAACTTATCCTTTAGCGCGTCCTTTTCCTCTTTTGAAAAATCCCTGAGGAATTTCATAGTATTAACGCCATTATAGATCAAAGAAATCCTATCGTTGCGTACATGAAAATCCTTTACCAGATGCTCTTTTACCGCATCGCTTATCGCGATCACGCGGTCGCCCCATGCAGGCAGCATCCACCTTCCTGCATTTGGCCTAAAAAATCCGTGACAGGTCGTGACAAAGGCCTTGCGGCATAATTTTGAGACAAAAAATCCTATGACTTGAGTGACGCGCGTCTGCGCATGGATCACATCTATGTTCATTTTCTTAACTACTTTTCGGAGTCCAAAAATAGAACCCAGGACTTTAGGGCTTAACTCTGATTTGGTTAGCATGTTGATCTTTATGTGCGACACTCCACCTGCTGTTAGTTCAGGCACTAATACCCCGCCACTGGAGGCAACAAAAACCTCGTTCCCCTTTTTCTTCAATGCCCTTGCCAGACTGACAGTATACGTCCCTATTCCGCCGATATTTAAATGTGTAGTAATTAATAGTATTTTCATATTGTAATGTTTCGTAAGGTTGCGTTAAGTTTCGTTAGGTTGCGTAAGGTTGCATTGGTTTTTGCAACTTCACGAAACATTACGAAACTTCACGAAACCTTACGCAACCTCAACTATTTATCTTCTCCATCGCTATCTTAAATACTTCATCTACACTTATCTTCTCCATGCATATGTGTTTTTTGCACTCGGCCTTGTAGCATGGCCCGCAATTCACCTTTTTTTGTATCACAATGCCTTTGGATATGGGCTCAAAATGCCTCCTGGGATCAGTGGGGCCGAACAGCGCGATGAAA
>JAHIRR010000019.1 GCA_018818505.1 Candidatus Omnitrophota bacterium
GGATTATTTGAGCGAACAGGAGCTAAAGTACAAGGATCAGTATTCAGAATTGTATTTTGATATGAAAAAATATATGAATAACTACAGGAATCTTTTTAAAGGGGATACTGATTCTGTGTTTGCAAAAGAGATAGAGCCCCGGCTGGATAGTTTTAATAGCGCTATATTGAGTGTTATTAATAGTCACGATAGGATCATGAAGGAGCGCGGCTGGGCCCTTATGGAATTACAGGGTGATTTGAAGGGTCGCTTAGGCAAGGCAGTGGAGGTAGAGATCAGTCAGATTGAAAAGAATAAAAAAGACCTTACGAATAGGATAAGGACTATCAATATCGTGATATTTATCATAATAGGCGTGGTGGCCTTTATAGCAGTATTTGTTATTTTCTACACTACGAGTTCAATAACAAATCCTATTCAGGCGCTTTACAGCGGCGCTGGCATAATAGGTAAGGGCGATTTGGACTATCGATTGGACATAAAGACAGGGGATGAGATACAGGATCTCGCGGAAGGATTTAATAATATGGCAGGGGAGTTAAAAGAGCTTTACACGAATCTTGAAAATAAGGTAAAGGAAAGGACCGCGCAGCTGGCAGATGCGAATAACGCGTTGGCGCTTAAGAATAAAGAACTGGATGATTTTACATATATTGTCTCGCACGATCTAAAGGAACCATTGCGCGGGGTAAAGGCATTTACCAAATTATTGATGGAAGAATATTCAAAAAAATTCGATAAAGAAGGAAAGGAATATTTACAGACTATATCTGAATCCTCCAGCAGGATGACAGGGCTCATAGAGGATCTTTTAAATCTCTCGCGCATAGGGAGGATCAGGAACATAGAGCCTGACGTTGATTTTAATGAGCTGCTTTTGGATGTAAAAAAGAATCTGCAGTATTCTCTTGAGGAGAAAAAGGTGGAGCTGAAGATCCCTGAGGATCTGCCAAGGGTCACGTGCGATAAGATAAGGATCTCTGAGGTATTTTCAAATCTTATCTCGAACGCGGTCAAGTATTGCAAGAAGGATGTGAAACCTGTTGTTGAGGTGGGTTTTTCAGACAAAGGAAATTTTTACGAATTTTCTGTTAAAGATAATGGCATCGGCATAGAAAAACAGTATCACGATAAGGTTTTTCAGATATTCCAGAGGCTGCACGCAAAAGGCGAATACGAAGGAACAGGCGCAGGCCTTACTATTGTTAAAAAGATAATGGAGAATCACGGCGGCAAGATCTGGGTCGAGTCAGAACCAGGCAAGGGCAGTACATTTTATTTCACAATATCCAAAAAAGGATCGGCATAATGGCTAAAGAGAAACTTAAGGTCTTAATAGTAGAGGATAATCCCACAGACGCGCTTATTGTGAAGAAAAAGCTCCAGAAGGATAGCGCCTTTGATTATGATGTTGCGCATGTTCTATCAGGAGAGGATGCGCTTTTGAATCTGAAAACCTCATCTTACGACATAATGCTATTGGATTATAATCTTCCTAAGAAGAGCGGGCTTGAGACGTTAAAAGAGGTTAAATCAAAAGGTGTAAAAATACCTATTGTCATGATAACTGGGCAGGGCGACGAGGCAGTGGCTGCGAATCTCATTAAAGAAGGCGCCTTTGATTATCTGCCCAAGAAAGAGGGGTATGAGGATTCAATACCCCTTATGATCCGTAAGACCATTGCTGAATTCAGGGCAAGAGAAGAGCGCGAGCGGCTTCAAAAAGAGATCGCTTTAAAAAAGGATGAACTTGAGAAGACGAATTCCCAGCTTAAGGGACTGGACAGGATGAAATCTGATTTTGTGGCAAACGTAGCGCATGAGTTAAGGACGCCGCTTACTCTAATAAAAGGCAATCTGGATAATATCGAGAAAGGTTTTGCAGGGGAGGTCCAGCCAAAGCAAAAGGAGATAATGGGCGATGTTTTCAGAATAGTAGACAGGCTTGCCAGGCTCGTGAATGATCTGCTGGATGTATCCAAGATAGAATCCGGAAAGATGGAGCTGAAAAAAGAAGACTTAGATGTTGTGAAGCTCGCGGAAGAGGCGCTTAAAGGATTTGACAACGTTGCCAGCAAGAAAAAGATAAGTATAAAGCGGGAATTTTCAAAGGGATCTATTAATATCAGCGCAGATCAGGACAAATTAACTCAGGTCTTTGTGAATCTTGTTGGAAATGCATTGAAATTTACAGATAAAGGTGAAGTCAGCGTAAGGATCACTGAGCTCCAGGACGAGGTCCAGGTAGAGATACAGGATACCGGGCCAGGAATGACCAAGGAACAGTGCGAGAAGATCTTTGATAAATTCGTAAGGGTTGTCGCAGAGAAAAAAGAAGGCACAGGTCTTGGCCTTCCAATAGCAAAAGACATAGTAGCTCTTCACAAAGGCCGCATGAGAGTAGAGAGTGCCCTGGGTAAAGGTTCAACCTTCATCTTCAACCTGCCAAAGTAGAGGTGTAATATGTCTAATGTAACCAAGATCGAACTGAAATTCCGCAAACTCCCCAATGACCCCAACATGTTCGAATTCACAGTAAGCTCACCCTTGCTGCGTTCCCAATTCTGCGTACCCAGGGCCATAGTCAACCAGCTGCGCGTTGACCTGGAAAAGGCGCTGACGAGTAGGTAAGCCAGGTTAAATGTCGTCTGAAAAATCTGAAAAATATCCTAAAATTCCCCTTGCAATAACCCCCTTTTTATGATATAATAATACTACAAATAACAGTTCCGATTATAGCCTGCATAGTAAGAAAAAGGCTCTTATTTTAAGTGGTTTATGGTGAGGATTAGAAAAGGATGACAAAGAACATGCAAAAAAGAACTTTTTTTGAGAAATATTTTTCAAAGCTTGCGGAGAACTTTGTACTTAAGCACGAAACTCTAAAAAGGGTCTGTTTTTTTATTATAGCGCAGAAGCCTGTAACAAGACTCTTTGGGCCTATCTTTACACGGACACCTAAAATCGCAGAACTGGACTTGACTTATGTCTGTAACATGGATTGTGTGAATTGCATAAGGTCCTGTGGGATAGCTCCGAGTAGCGACAGGATGACCGTAGAACAGGTAAAAAAATTTATTAAGTCAAATATCGATAATAATATGAAATGGGGAAAGATAAGGGCGATGGGTGGCGAAGCAACTTTACACCCTGATGTCCTTGAGATCCTGGATTTATTAGTAGAGTATAAACGTAACCATGCCCCGGATACGTGCATAGAAATTGTTACCAATGGTTATGGCAAGAAGGTAATGAGTGTGTTGTCTAAGGTTCCAAAAGGGGTCAAGATCGCCAACACAGCAAAAAAATCCAGGGTTCAGGATAAGTTTTTTGCTTTTAATCTTGCGCCGCGGGATCTTTTATATTATAAATTTGCCGACTACTCTGTAGGCTGCAGAGGGATGAACGCGTGTGGGCTGGGAGTGACACCATATGGTTATTATGTCTGCCCAATGGCCGGAGGCATTGATAGAGTCTTTGGTTTTGATATTGGAAGAAAAGAGATGCCTTTACCAGGCGATCCAATGCTAGATCAGACAACAGTCATTTGTCAATATTGTGGGCGATTTAGAGGAATGGGGGGATGGGTAAAAAAAGAGATCATCTCTCCCTCATGGCAAGAGGCACTTAAGAAATACAAAACAAAGAAACCTTCCCTGACATCATTTTAATTTTCCTACCATAATGGACGAATAACTACCTTTTTACGTATCTTATTGTTATTACTAGAGATAAATAAGATTTTATTTGCAATTCTTTATATTTGTGGTATAATTAATATAACCTTACAAGAGAAAGTAGTAGTAGGGCACCCTTAAGGGTACCCTACTTTGTGGATAACTTATAAGTCGGGCGTGTCTATTTCTATGATAGAATTTGGCGTGAAATCCGTTTTTATATAGTGGTTATAGCTGGAGTATGGATATTCTTCTGGTGAAGTCGTAAGATTTGCCCGAACCGGATTATTATGCATGTACTCTAGCTTATTTATAAGCTGGACAGAGTCTAATATGCACTCATCATAAAAAGCTTTTTGCCAAATCTTGCCACTTGTATTATTGATCTTATTTATCTTACTCGCAAAGCTCCCTTTTATCATCATCATTATATAAGA
>JAHIRR010000020.1 GCA_018818505.1 Candidatus Omnitrophota bacterium
AGAAAAGCCTGAGACCATAGCCACTGCCATCCGCATCGGTAATCCAGCAAGCTGGAAAAAGGCAGAGGCAGCTCGTGACGAATCAGGTGGTCTCATAGACCTGGTCTCAGACAAGGAAATCCTCGAAGCATACAAGCTCCTAGCAGCCAAGGAAGGCGTGTTCGTAGAACCAGCCTCAGCAGCATCAGTCGCAGGCATCCTTAAACTCAACAAAATCGGCTACTTCAAGAAAACCAAAGACCCCCGCATAGTCTGCATCCTAACCGGCCACGGCCTAAAAGACCCAGACCGCGCAATAAAATCAATCAAACCACCCAAAACCCTCCCAGCCAATCTCGACTCCATCATCAACGAAATTGGCCTCTAACCCCACATCTATAAAAAAATAAAAAATAATTGAAAGAAAATCGCCCTCTCGATGTGTCTAATATATGATGAAAAGTAGACAAAACAGACAGTGACTGTTTTGTCTACTTTAGAAAAGAAAGGAGGCGGTATGAAGGAAGTGATGGACTTGATAGTAGAGGGTAAAATAAAGCGCTACTTTAGGGCAAGGTGCAAGCCTTCGTTCGAAGGTGCTATCACGCATGTTACTCAGCGCGCCCCAGGCAAAGAGCCTTTATTTTTGGAGGAATCAGATTATCTTTACATGTTGCATCTAATAAAGGAGGTGGCTAAGGAATTTAAACTTAAGGTATTTAGTTTTGTTTTGATGTTAAACCATATCCATCTATTGATGAAGCTTGCATCCTCAAACCTGTCTGATGCAATGCAGAGTCTATTTCAAAAATACGCAATGTACTTCAACAGAAAATACAATAGAAAAGGTCATGTCTTTTGCGGGACTTATAGATCTGCCTTGTGCTTTGACGAAAGCTATCTTCTGGCAGCTTCTCTATATATACACTTCAATCCTGTAAAGGCAGGTATAGTAACGAATCCTTTAGACTATCGTTGGTCCTCGTGCGCACTGTTTTTGAGCGATATAGCAAAGGATAGTTTTGTCGACTACAGGTATGTTCTTGGAATGTTGAATGACGACATATCTGTGGCTCGCCCCAGATATACAGAATTATTAGGAAACGAAGAGCTTAGAAAGATAGGCAATGTATCTGAAAACCCTAAGGCCCTGGAACATGCCGTGTCGGCGTTAAAAGAAAAACTGCAACACCTTTATAAGGATGAAAATAAAAAATGGCTGACAGAACATGGCTTATTTGGAGATGAGGACCTGAAACAGAAGATCAAGGAATTAAAAGAGAAAAAATGGCTGAGGAATCCCCATGGACTGGATGCGCGAAAGTACATGATAGAACAGCTGAAAGCCAGGGGTTATAGTATACCAGATATTGCTGCCAAACTTAACTTAAGCCGAGCAGCAATATATAAAGCGCTAAAGTAGACAAAACAGACAGTGACTGTTTTGTCTACTTTAGGGAGGGGAGCACGAAATGTGACCCACAGGCATGATTTTGTGACTGTGGGGCTATTCAATTCTTAACCAACCAATCATATAATAAACCAAAGGACATATTATGAATCTTGAGAAGATTAGAAGCATTTTGCCTAATCGCGTCAGGAGTTTTCGCAATTCCAAGAATCTCACCCAAGAGCAGCTTGCCGAGAG
This sequence comes from Candidatus Omnitrophota bacterium, assembly GCA_018818505.1. The sequence continues at coordinate 1,628 of JAHIRR010000020.1, forward strand.
AGTAGATATTCACCCGACATATATCAGTCGAATAGAAAGCGGCAAAAAACTCCCTACCTTGGTCATAATTTGCAAGCTTGCTGATGCTTTAGGAATAAATGCTTATGAGCTTCTGATAGATGAGGCAAAGGCAGCATCCTCTCAATATAAGATAAAGAAAATAATCAACATGATAAATGAAGCAAAACCTGCAGATGTAGATACCTATATGGGTTTGCTTAATGTATTGCGCAAAAATCGAAAGAAGTAGAAAATTTTTATTTTGTTTGGCTGTTTTGGTCATGACTGTGTCAGGCTGTGCCAAGGCCTTTGATAAGACAGACATAGTAAAGATAGTAGATTTTGAGCTTTCTCCAGATGAAGAAAAAATTGCCTTTGCTGCTGTGACGCCAGTAGGAAATACTGACATCTGGGTAGTAGATATAAACGGGACCAACCTAAAAAAGCTTACCTTTAAAGATCGCTCACCCACGAATCACCTTGCAGGATTTTTCAAGAAGAGGAAATGGAGGGGATTTTATGAGGTAGATATGTGTAGTCCTGCGTGGACAAAAGATGGGGATGTTTTGTTTTGTCAGAAATTAACCAAGTATGATATGCATGGGGCGCGCACTGTAAATAAGAGATATTGGACAATTAAGACGGATGGAAGTGATAAAAAATCAAAAACAGCTGAGGACAAAATTGTTATAAAAAGGCCTTTTGGGCCAGTTAATAGATATAAAACCTCCGAACAATCCGATAAACATAAAAAGAAAATCCTACTCAAAGACGATACCCTCTGGGTTTTAAGTTTTGGAGAGAGCACATCTAAAAAATTGATGCAATAATTTAATAGCTGTCATTGCGAGGAGACCGAAGGGATTCCTCGCCTGTCATTGCGAGCGAAGCCCCGCCCTTTGTTTGCAAAGGGCGGGACGAAGCGAAGCAATCTCAAAAAAAGAGATTGCTTCGGTCGCTTCGTCCCCTCGCAATGACAGGGAAAGCGGATTTTCCATGAAGATCATATTTTACTTTATATTGATCTGTGGGTTAGCTTCTCTTTTACTTACTTCTATAGCTATAGCAGATGAAGATGAACCATTTGTTGTTACTCTTGATAGCACTAAGGGTGCAAAAATAAACATATCTCCTTATGAAACTACTTCAGATAATGTTAGAGAAAAGCCTATATTATTAGTTCATGGTTTTACTTCGAGCGGTGAAGTGTGGCGCAATAAAAATAAAGATTACATAAAGGAATTTACACAAAACGGCTACGACGTAATCGTCATTGACATGCGTGGAAACAAAGTCGATACTGATGGCGACCATGTAGTTGATGCACCCGTTGTTGGAAATTCATGGGGCTATACCGTCAGAGATCTTGGTGATGATGTCGGAATCGCACTTCAACATGGCATAGATTACTTAAATCAAAACCTCCCTGATCGTAATTACACAAAAGCAGATGTGGTAACTCATTCAACAGGCGCGCTTGCTGTAACAGCCTATTCTAGATCATCAGGTCTTATTAGCTATAAAAATAACATAGATACCATAATAGAACTCGCGCCGCCTAATAATGGATCTGTAAAAGGAATAGCAAATATAAAAGAGATAGTTCAAGTCCTTTTTTTACCTCCCGTTCAGGGAATAGTTGCCTATGAATATTGTTTGGAATTATCGAGCGACAAGATCTGGATACCTGGCAGTAGGATGGAATCTGAGAAGCTGAGAAAAGAACTTATACCAGAGAGTCTTTTCCTTCAGAGCATAAAAGGGCTTGGCCCAGCCGCATCCATAGAGACATTTATCGCAATCGGCGACGAAGATTGGGTAGTCGGTGACTGGAGCCCTGTCATAGAGGAAAGGGATGATATTGGCTACGAATATTTTATAGGCCTGGACCACTTTAATTTCTGCAATAGCGAACTTGTGCTTCAGGCCTTACTTGATAAATTAGAAAAAGGTACAGAAAGCAGATTTTTTGATCGCTATGAACCTTACAGAAGCAAAAATGCAATTGCGTTTTTGATAGCGCCAGGCACAGGCATAGATCATCCTGACGACACCTTTGACGTCGTCAGTTTTGCAAAAGGCATAAATGTAAGTCCAGAAAAACTTTTTGAGATGTACATGAGGATAGCCGGCAGAAAGGGTAAGCAAGCGCTGCTCAATTATTGGGACGCGCTCCATTATTTTAAAAAGGCCCAGGAGGAGATCGATAGTGGTATGCTTGAGGAGACAGTTATCACTAATTGGAACGAGCTTTTATCTGAAAAGAATCAGATCCTCCATGAATATTTTTCAGAGGCATCTAAGGAGTATTTAGAATGCCCTGATATCGCGATTCTGGCCAATGGTTTTTACAACGAACTCGCAAAACTCGTTATAGAAAAACTCGAAGAGCCTGTTCGCATAGTAGATCATACATTTAGCCCGGCTATATTAAACGACCAGAAACTTTTGATTATACCCTCTGGCGGCCTCTCAGGCCTGTCAAATTCAGACATATTTAAGAAAAAGCTCTCAGAGTTTGTTGAGAATGGAGGCACACTAATTTGCTTTACGCAGCAATACGGCTATGATTTTACCGCGCTTCCAACAGGCAAACTCAAGGCTTACGGCTGGCAGGAGGACGCATTATGCTATACCGAGGCAGCCTATATCAAGAATTTCCATCAGATTTTATCGTCGCAAAACAAACTTTACCCTGACCTGAAACTCGACGGATATTTTACTGCCTGGCCTGATAACACAAAAGTCCTTCTAAGGCGCTCAAAGAATCTCATGCCTGCAATGCTTATGTATGAATTTGGAGAAGGCATGGTCATAGTCTGCTCACTTTATACAGACTGGGGGCATATCAATGGCCAGGCGAGCGCTTCGGAAATCGATCTAACAAGGGATCTTATTAGATGGTCAAAACAAAGCCAGGCCTTGCCAGAGACTCAGACTGGCAGTGATATTAGAGAAGAGATTGAGATAAATAGAGAGTTCAGCGCGATAGAATTTGTCCTGAGATCCCCAAACGGAGATATCTTAGAAAAAAAGGCCAGGGCTGACCCGATATACGAATTAGGCCTTACCTTAAATAAACCTGGCATCTACTGTGTTGATTACATGCTTTACAATTCTGACAATGAAATAATCCAGCCTCAAACCGAAGGTTTTTATTTTTGTTTTTCCCAACCCCCTGCAGGCTCTATAAAAAACCCTGATTTCACATTCAACATCACTACAGACAGCGAGAATTATATCCAGGACGCTGAGGCCGCATTTACCCTGCATTTTAAAAATAATACCAGCCGCGATGAATGGGTAAAATGTAAAGCCAGATTCTCACTTCATGATATAGAATTCACAGAGTCAATAAAAGTCCCGGCCAATACGCTTGTATCTTTTGAGAAGAAGATAATCGCAAAACTCACTGACCGCCTCACAGCAAATTTCTATTCATCTGGAAATGAATTCCTCAACCGGGCAGAAAGGGGCATAAATGTTTACATAGCGAGCGTAGACGCAGCTATAAATACCGACAGAAAACAATATACCCCAGGCCAAAAAGTTTCCATACAGTATAACATAAAAAATAATTCAAAAACAGGTGTTGGGCTTTCGCTCGCCATGAATATTATCGATCCAAAAAATAACGAGGTCCACTACGATACAAAGACGATTAGATTGAGCGAGGGAGAGATCGATTCATGGAAGCAGGATTTTAAGATACCTGAAGATACGCCCAGAGGAATATATAAAATAAAACTGAGCGCGTTTTCAAATTCTAGACTTGTTGGTTCAAAAACCGTGGAGATCGACATACCAAGCCCATTGCTCTATATAGAAGATAAACTGCCCAGCTCCTTCTTTGAATTGTTAAAGATCGAGATGGAAAAGCTTATATGCGCCCCGAGTGAATCTATTCTGGCAAAGATAATAATCAATGATAGCGTAGATTCTGCGGAGCTGGACATAAGGGTATTACCAAGTGCAGAAAAAGGGGATTTGTGGGGGATAATAAGGGATCATGAGGCCAGCCCAGTGCAGGGCGCTAACATCAACAGCGTCTATACGAACGAGCAAGGTCGATATTTGTTAAAGGGCCTTGATAGAGGCGAGGGTACGATAGATATTCGAGCGCCTGGATTCGACGAGCTCGTAAAAAAGATAAACATTTTAGCAGGAGACAATAACTTAGATATCGCCCTGAGTCCTTCGAAATACGGCAATCTTTCTGGGAGAGTTACAGATTCAATAGGTTCAGAGGTGACGCTTGAACCAGTTAGCGCAGCAAGTTCGGATGTATCTGTCAGGTATGCAGTTGTGTCAGGTGAGGGTAAGTTTGAGTTCAGGCATGTTCCGATCGGCGTATATCAATTAAAAGTACAGCCAGAGAATATTACAGAAGAGATACAAATTGAAGAGGGGGACAATACAGAATTGTCATTGCGAGCGAAGCGAAGCAATCTCGAAGAAGAAGAGATTGCTTCGGCCCCGATAAATCAGGGCCTCGCAATGACAAGCGAAACTGAACCCAACAACGACTTCACTACAGCTAATGAAGCAGGATCGAACTCAACTATCCGTGGAAAGATCTATGATTTTGGCGACGAGGATTATTTTAAGTTTTCAGTAGAAAGCGTCTCGATATTGACTGTCTCGGTTAAAAACGTTCCAAAGGACCTTACCCCTAATATCAGGATTTATGATTCACAAAAGAGATGGGTTGGCTCTACTGCAGCCTTCCGAGGAGAGGAGATAGAGTACACCTTAGAGATCTCTGAGGCAGGAACATACTATTTGCATCTAAAGGATAGATACAACGCCTGCTCATCACATAAAGAATACAGGATTGAGATCGATGCTGTCTCAGGCGCTGATCAATATGAGCCAAATCCTGATTTTGCGGCCGCAAAAGAGATCGACATAAGAAAAGAGATCTTTGGCACGATCTTTCCAAACGCTGACCAGGATTATTTTAAATTTAATATAGAAGAGAAGGGCATCTTTTATATCCAGATGCAAAAAGTGCCTGAAGGCCTCAGGCCATCTTTAAAGATATACGATTCCACAGCTAAAGTAATTGCCCAAAAAGGCGGCTCTGAAGGAGAAAAGATATGGCTTGAAGTAGAATTGTCCGAGCCTGGCCAATATTATCTTCTGATAAAGGACTGGTATTCAAACTTTTCTTCTCCCGATGAGTATTCTTTCAAGACGTATTTTATAAAGACGCTCGATGAATACGAGCCAAGCAATAGCAAAGACCAGGCCCAGCTTCTTGATTTTGGCAAGAACTATTTTGCCACGATCTCTACCAAGAAGGACTCTGATTTTTATAAATTATCTATCCCGGATGCTGGAAAGATAATTGTTTCCCTGAAAGACGTGCCTTCTAACATAAGGCCTTACATAAAACTTTACAAGTCCACCCGCCAGTCGTGGATTAATTCAGCTGCAGGGTCTGCAGGCGAGGATTTGACAATGGAATTTGAGGTAAATGACCCTTCGAATTATTTTATCCAGATTCAAGATAGATACAATAGCCAGAGTTCTCATTTGAGATACAGGCTCTTTGTCATGTATATTCCCGACGATGAATATGCATTAGAACTCCCTGCGATTTTTAAGAAGACCTTAGAGATTTCTAATGTAATAGATAAAAAGGAAATTGAGCTTGAGATCCCAGGCATTGACGAACTCGGGAAATATTACTTGCAGGCTGTTTTAAAGTCTCCTCTGCCAGAGAAGAACTCGCAGGCTGTAGAGAGGTTTTATGTGGGAGACCTGGAGCCAATAGCCTCTCCGGAGATAAAAGTCTCGTGCCTGAAGGATGAGAATACAACGTTCGATGCAGGCGGCCATGCGCGTTTTAGATTCAAGGCTATAAATGAAGGCAATGCCGGCGGGCCGTGCCAGTTCGATTTTAAATTCATGGATCTATTCAGTCAGAGCGCATCCGCGTTTTTAGAACCTGGCAATGAAAAGGAGTTAGAGTTTGAATTTCTGCTGCCTGTAGATTTAGAAGAAGGCCTGTATAAAGCAGAATATACGTATAGTGGTGAAAAGCAATCTGTAAATTTTAAAATACTCGGGGTGAAAATCGATGCTGCGCCTGAGCTTAAAGGCAATGTTTTTAAACTTAATATCGAGAATAAGGGCTCGATGAAGAAGATAGATCTTTTTGCAGAAATAAGGTGCGGCAGTTACGAGGAGAAAAAAGAGTTTTCATTGGTAAATACAAAAGATCTGATTTTTAATGTGCCTCAAGTGAGCGGCCAGGATAAGATTTATTATGGGATATATTTTTCATCAGGTAAGGCGCTCTATCTGGATTCATATTTACTTAGCAGCCAGGAAGAAGAGCTCTGTCCAATTAAAATAATCAAGGCAGCCTGCGACAGGGAAGGAGATACAATAAAACTCGAGTGGAAGATTGATGCGCAAGATCAGATTTCCGTTGAATTGGCACTTGACTTAGCAGGGCCTGATGGGCAACTTCGTAAGTTACCCATGGGTAACTTACGAAGTTGCCCACTGGACAAAGGCATAAATGTTTTAGATCGAGAGATTCAGCCAGAGCTGACATCCTCAGGGCTATATACTGTCTTGTACGGGTTTATTCAAAACGACACAACGATAGCTCAAGGTTCATTATTCTTTGATGTTGGCAATGAGGTCAAAATAGATGTAAGGTCAGGTAAAAGAGAATATATGGAAGGAGAGGAGATAAAAATAACAGTGTCAATATTTGCAAGTTTTTCTTTAGACGGGGATTTGAATGTTTTCCTGGATAATAAAATTATTGAGACTAAGCCCGTGCAAGTGGATGGATTTGAAGAATTTGATTTTAGTATAAATGATATTAAGCCTGGCAAGTACAAGGCGTGCGCTGTTATCTCTTATGACGACACAGAAGATGCTTCGAGCAAAGAAGATTTTCGCGTTAAAAAGAAGCCTAAGCCAAATAATTCACCAGTGTTATTTACAATAGGAGAAAAGCAGGTCACCGCAGGAGAGCTTTTGGGATTTTCTGTGGATGGAATGGATATAGACGGAGATAAGATTACTTATTCTGCAGGCAGCCTGCCAGATGGAGCTATCTTTGACGCAAAAAAGTTTTCATGGATGCCCAGCTCCAGGCAGGCCGGTGAACATTTTGTAACGTTTAGCGCAAGTGATGGAATGGATGCTGCATTGGAAAGGATAAAGATAATCGTAAAGGCTCTGCCTGTAGGGCCTCAAGCAAAGGCGCTTGCAGCACCAGTAAAAGGCATGGCGCCGCTTGAAGTAAATTTTGCTACAGATAGCGTTGATATGGATGGCCAGATCGTCAGATATGAATGGGACTTTGATGGTAAAGGTGTGTATGATTTTGACTCTCTTGAATCAGGCAAGTGCACGTTTATTTATACAGGCGAGGGAAGTTTTAGTGCGACGCTGCGAGTGACAGATAATGAAGGCTTTACAGATACCCATAGTGTTACTATAGATGTAAAGAAGAATCCATCTGCGCCAACTGTTGATTTGGAGGCCATGCCTTTAAGAGGCACTGCGCCATGCAAGATCTATTTTCAGGGCAGCGCGTTTTCGCCAGCCGAGGTATGTAGGTATGAATGGGATTTTAACGGCGATGGCGTATATGACGCAAATTCTACAGAGTCAGCTAATATGCTCAAGACCTATGGCGTGCCTGGAGTTTACGATGCAGAGTTCAGGGTGACAAGTTCTAAGGGATTGAGTCATTCCACAAGCGTCAAAATTGAGGTGTTGGATCCATTCGTGTTAAGCGCTGAACCAGTAATTTCAGATCAAAATGGCAATGTTCCTGTTCAAGTGGATTTCGATGCAGATGTAGATGCGGATAATGAAATTCAAAAGTACCAATGGGATTTTGAGGGCGATGGCGATTTTGATTTTACATCTACAGATACAGCGGCAGTTAGCCATACGTATTATAAGCCCGGCGTGTATTCACCTGTTTTGCGGGTTACTGATGGAAAAAATATTGCCGCAGAATGTAAGTCAGAGCTTCGATTTAGTGTATCTGACGCGCAAAATATTAAGAAAGGCAAATTGGTCGTTAAGCCCAAAAAAGGCAAGGCGCCTTTTACAGCAGGATTTTCTTTTGATTCAAATTTCGCGCATGGAGATGCCAGTTACTTTTGGGACTTTAACGGCGATGGTCTCTGTGACATTGTGACATCTTTGGCTGAGGCAGAACATACATATTATGACGCTGGTGTTTATGTAGCAGAAGTCAATGTTAAGACTGCGGATGATTTTATTAGATCATGCCGGGAAGCAGTTTATGTGACTAATGGGAAGCGTAGCAGCCGAAACTTAGCAATGCCAAATAATTCAGAGTTAAAAACGGCCAAGAATGTATTGAAAAATAGGCGGGACAAGATTGAGCTTTCAGATAAAACATCTCTATTGCTTCCAGCAGGAGTTTTGTATGAAGATGATGTGGTTGATATTGAGAAATTGGAGGAGTATGAGGTTACCAATGAGATTATTTTTGAGACAGAGGAAAGGATATCCTCCGCAGGTGAGTATAGAGAATATAAATTTGGGAATCACAAAAAGGGTTTTACTGAAGAAATGACTATATCAATACCTTATGCTGATGAAGACGGAGATGGGATCGTTGATGGAAAGAATATTAATGAGCTGACACTGGATGCGTATTGGTTTAACGAGGATAGCGGCGAGTGGGAGATGCTTTCAGATGGACTGGTATTTCCCGATGAAAATTTAGTCATGGTAAAGACGAATCACTTTAGTCTATTCGGGATAGCAGGCGCGGAAGCAGGGGGCGATGATTCTCCTGCTGAGAACCCTGGGGGTAATGGGGATGACGCAGGAGGCGGCAATGGCAGCAGCGGCGGAGGTGGTTGTTTCATTGCAAGCGCGGCATTCGGAACACCTTTGACAGAAGAGGTAAAAGTGTTATGTGAATTTAGGGACAAGCATTTATTGAAATCAAAGATAGGCAAGTCTTTCGTTAATCTTTATTATAGCGTTAGCCCGCCCATTGCAGAATTCATCAAAAGTAAACCCATGCTCAAGGCCTTTGTACGTTACCATCTTAAATTCCTTGTAAAACTCACCAAAGTTGTATTATAATTAAGCTACCTCCGCAACCCCGGAGGTTGCCTTCGGCAACCTCCTGGGTTGCGGAGGTCTAAGTCCATGGATGAGTTGAGAGTCAAGATAGAAGACGCTGGCAAACGCTTCGATAATGTGACGACGAAGAAGGTGTGTGCCTTGAAGCCGGAGATGGAGATCTCGCGTTCACTGGTGCAGGGGATGATAGCGAAGGGTGAGGTTTTGTTGAATGGAGATCGTGTAAAATCAGGGCACAAGGTAAAGACAGATGATGTGATAGAGATAGACATGGAGAAACTTGAGAAAGAGACTCTTGCTGACCATGATAGGAAAATCCCCAAGGCAGAAAAAGTCCAGCTTGAGATAGTTTATGAGGATGATGATATGTTGGCAGTGAATAAGCCGGCAGGTATGGTAGTGCATCCTGCATGCGGGAATTATTCTGGTACACTGGTAAATGCGCTTTTAAACTATGCTGGATTTTTGACAAAGTTTAATAAACCTAAAGAAGATACCTCTGACCAGATGCGTATTTTAAGGCCTGGCATAGTGCATCGCCTGGACAAAGACACCTCAGGCATAATGTTGATAGCAAAGACTGGCGTGGCGCACAGGAAGCTTTCAAATCAATTAAAGAACAGGACTATTGCTAAGACTTACATAGCGGTAGTAAAAGGGATCGTAGGCCTGGATGAGGACATGATCAAGGCGCCTATTGGGCATGATAAAAAAGACAGGCGCAGAATGGCCATAGACGAGGAAAAAGGAAAAGACTCAATCACGTTTTACCGTGTACTTAAGAGAGACAAAGACAGGAATTTTACAGTTCTTG
>JAHIRR010000264.1 GCA_018818505.1 Candidatus Omnitrophota bacterium
TGGCGCACCACATGGGTGAGGATGCTGCCGAACAATGTCGTGGTAATACCTAACAAGGTTTTGGTAAGTTCTAAGATCTTGAATTATTATTATCCGCAGAAGGAACTGGCAGTCCTGGTGCAGGTGGGTGTACATTATGATTCAGACCTGAAGCATGTTGAAAAGGTGACGTGTGAGGTGGCAAAAGAGGTTATGAAGAAGGTACAGGGCGGCGTGCCAGAGTTCGATCCTTTTATCCGTTATCATACCTTTGCTGATTTTAGTATAAATTTCACGGTTATATTGCGTGCAAAGGAATTTGTGGATAATTATCTGATCAAGCATGAGTTTATAAAAAGGCTCCACGAGCGCTATGCCAAAGAGGGTATTAACATACCTTACCCAATACGCGCTATAAATTATGCGCAGGAGAAGGCAAGCTAATGTTTGTTCTTTCAAATTTTCTCGCAGCAGTGGCGAATCTATTGAACATGGCGTTGACAGTTCTTTACTGGCTTATATTGATACGCGCTATAATAAGCTGGGTGAATCCAGATCCGCTTAACTCCGTAGTCCAATTTTTATACAAGACCACAGAGCCGATCCTTTACCCCATAAGAAAAATGCTTCCTTTGCGGGCAGGGATCGGTATTGATATATCACCGATAATAGCCTTTCTCGCAATCATTTTTTTACGCAGCTTTTTAGTCAGGACCCTCTTAGATATAAGCTTTAAATTACGATAACCAATCGAGAGGAAAACATGTGGACTAAGGATGATCTCAAGAAAGTTATAGAGAAACAGTTAGGCGATTATCTCTTGATAGTTGTCTCTAACAGAGAACCTTATATGCACATGCATAAGAAGGGGAAGATTATCTGCCAGCGTTCAGCAGGAGGCGTGATAACTGCCTTAGACCCTGTCATGAAGGCGTGTAGTGGTCTGTGGGTCGCGCATGGAAGCGGAGATGCTGATAAAAAGACAGTGGATAAAGACAATAGGGTCCAGGTGCCGCCGGAGGATCCGAAGTATACACTTTTACGTGTATGGTTGACAAAAGAAGAAGAAGACGGTTATTACTATGGTTTTTCAAACGAGGCCCTGTGGCCTCTTTCGCACATATCTTATACCCCGCCCAAGTTTGAAGAGACAGACTGGCGCATGTACGAGAAGGTCAACAGGAAATTCGCAGACGCAATACTTAAAGAGATAGGCAATAGAAAGGCATTTGTCTGGATACAGGATTATCACATGGCGCTTCTCCCGAAATTCCTGAAGGATGCGGCTGGCAACAGGGTCATCACCGCTCATTTCTGGCATATTCCATGGCCGAATCCAGAGGTGTTCAGGATATGTCCCAAGAAAACAGAGATATTAGGGGGGCTTTTGGCAAACGACCTTTTAGGGTTTCATCTAAGGTATCACTGTGAAAATTTTATTTCCACTGTGGAAAAGGAGATAGAGGCAAGGGTGGACCGCGAGAGATTTTCCATTATAAAAGGAGGGCATGAGACCATTATAAGGCCTTTTCCTATAGGCGTGGACTACGACTATGTAGAAGAGCTTTCGAAATCTGACCAGGTAAAAGAATATATGGAGAATCTAAAAGAGGAGTTTTTGCTGAACCATGATTTTATCATGCTTGGCCTGGACAGGATCGATTATACAAAAGGGATATTAGAGAGATTGCGCGCAGTGGACAGGTTTGTGGAAAAATATCCTGAATATAGAGGAAAGTTTGTCTTTATACAAATGGGCAGGCTTTCCAGGATGCACATCCCCGCGTATAAAAATCTCAATGATGAGATAAACGCGCTTGTCGAGGAGATAAACTGGAAGCATTCATACGAAGGATGGCAGCCCATAGTATTTGTAAGGCGCTACATAACATATCCTGAGGTAATAGCATTTTATAAGCTTGCGAATATATGCGTGGTGAGCCCGCTTCACGACGGCATGAATCTTGTGGCAAAGGAGTATGTCTCTGCGCACACAGATTCCTCAGGCGTCCTGGTGTTGAGCCAGTTCACAGGTTCTTTTCGTGAACTGCAGGATGCGGTCACGATAAATCCTTATGACATAGATGATTTTGCGGACAAATTAAGACTCGCTGTCGAGATGGATAAAAAAGAGGCAAAGTCTCGCATGCAGAAGATGCGCAAACAGGTCAGCGACAACAATATCTATAGATGGGCAGGTAAGCTTCTCTCAGAGCTCTTAAAATTCGAATTTAAAGAATAAAATGAAATATCTCTTTAGCGACTGGGCCAGGGTTTCCTCCCGGATACAAAAATCCCATTTAACATTTTTATTTTTTGATTACGACGGCACCCTTACGCCTATTGCGGCAACTCCGGAATTGGCAAGGATCCCCGCCTCAGTAAAAAGCTTGTTAAAAAAACTAAAGAAAACCCCCGGATTTAAACTTGCTATTATAAGCGGGAGGTCTCTGGCTGATGTGAAGAGCATGGTCGGCGTAAAAGGCATTGTATATGCCGGGAATCATGGCCTGGAGATAGAAGATGAAGGGCGCAATATTTTAAAATCAGGCAGTGGGACCACTTTAAAAAAGGCAAAGTTTTCTTTAAAAAAGGCGCTGACGCATATTAAAGGTGCAAGGGTAGAGGATAAAGGCTGTACCTTGAGCGTACATTTTAGACTTGTAAAACCTTCGCAGAGGATGTTGGTTAAGAAGATATTCAATAGCATTACAGCGCCTTATGTGCTTTCAGGAAGATTTAAGACCTCAGCAGGCAAGATGGTTCTAGAACTGAGGCCTGGCATTGAATGGGATAAAGGAAAGGCAGTGCTATATCTGCTGAAAAGATATAAACGCGCACTGCCTATATATACAGGCGATGATGTTACTGACGAGGACGCGTTCAGGGTCATTAAAAAGAAAGGCATGTCCGTATTCGTTGGGACGGGAAAGAAAAAGACCGGAGCTGCTTATTTCCTGAAAAACACCCGGGATATAAAAAAATTTATAGTAAGAATGCTTGAACTGTGATAGAATTTTAAACGCGAATAAACGCGAA
>JAHIRR010000265.1 GCA_018818505.1 Candidatus Omnitrophota bacterium
CCAGTCAGTTTCTTGCTTTAATATAACTTCGTTGTAATTGCGCAATATCACAGTTTTAGTATATGCCTCTATATTCCCTAAAAGATTGCTATCTGTCCATGCTTCAGCACCGCCTTCGGATAGATACTTTTTACTATATTTAGGATCGAGATTATTTACTGCTGCAATATATTCATCTAATTTTATTAAACCTGTTGATCCATCTTCAGTAAAAGATATTGCCCACTTCTCTCCATCTATATTAACAATGCGGCTCTGCCCTCGACCCAATGGCTCATCTAACTTAACCTTGATATCGCGTTCATCTATCTTAAAGTCTAACTCTCCTGTTAAACTGCACTCGGTCTTTTGCCCTGATACTCTGTATTCCAAATTCTCCCCACCATGTGATATCTCTATATAATTCGTGCCTTCTTTAAGCTTATAATTACCTATTACAACCTCTCCTTTTACCTCTACCTCTATAACCACTGGCTTCCCATACTCGACCTCTATATCTTTTCCATCGTAGACAATGCTTCCTTTAGTACCTTTAAAGAACAGGTTATCTCCTTTTAATTCTATTGGAGGAAATAGAACTTGTTCTAACCTAAATTCATACCATTTTTGTTTTATTTCTTCGAATCTTGTATCCTGGGCGGCAGGGAGAGTATCGAGGGCGAGGTTGACTTGGTCGGGAGAAAGGCAGGGGCGGGAGCCGATTGTTTCGATATCTGCTGTGGTTACAGCATGTAATATGTCTATCAGGGTCTGTATGGCAGTTGCCTTCTGGTCTTTATCTTTTATGTCAAATATCGCATAACAAATTACTGCAAACTCTTCCGCATCAGATACAGCTCTATAAATTATACCTTTTATATCCTGGGATGTATCGCCTTTGGCTAAAGCTAAAGCTATGTCTTCTGGCGCGTTTAAAAGATCGCCTACATCACTAGTCCCCACAGAAGCCATTTGTGTTCCTGGAGGAGATGTTGTGTCTATCTTTGCTTCTATCCCATCATAGAGGCCCCTAAACTGCTCCATATTAAGAAAAGCGCCTGTGCCTGCTGGGCGGGTGTATATTACGCCATTTGGATTGTCCTTTATAATTTCCTTGCATGCTTCGTAGAGCCCCTCTACTTGTACTTTATTACTTTCTCCATCGGGACCATATACTATAACCTCTTTCTCCTTCTCCCTTCCTTCTAATGTGATGGTCGTCTTTTCCTGTTCTATTGTTATTTCAAACCCACCCATTGTCTTTTCAATCTTTTCAACATTATTGAAAGTGATATCTTTTAATTCCTCCGGCATTATGCCCTTAAGAACATTTACTAATAATCTAGCTTTCGCATCATTAATAGACGTTGGCGAACCCGAGAATGCTTGCATAGGGCCTTTTTCAAATTTTCGTCTCTTAGTATCCACAGGGTATGTACTCTTTTCGACTGTCTTTTCTTCCTTGGTCAGATTTTCGAGGTGGCCTTTGTCATCGGTGACTCTTACTATATCGCCTGTGGCCTTGTCTACGCCCATGGCGCCTGGTAAAGGTTTGTCTATTTTTACCTCTCCCTCCTCTTTCTTCAGGCTAAAGTAGGTGCCTGCGAAAAATTCTACATTCCCTTTTGTTATCTTTTCTTTACTGATTCCTATTAAATCAAAACCTAAATTCTCACTAAACTCTGTAACCTTAAATATCTTTGAAAATTTACCATCCGTGAGACCGGAAGGCTCAAGGCCGAATACGCCTGCCAAAACATTCTGTAGAAAGTCAGCTGTGTCTTCATTGCCCTGGAGCTTTTCTGACTGTATGGTTGAGATGATCTGGTCAAAGGCCTGTCTGGCTATCTTTGGATTTTGAGCGAGATTAGCTTTGATGGTCTTTTTTACTAAGGCTACGACGTTATTCTTGAGATTGGTCTCGAGTTTTTGCTTTTCTTCTTTAGTAAGGCCTTTCTTTGACGCTATCTTTTCCATTGCCTTCTTGTAGAGCATAACAATGGCTGAGCCGAGGTTTCCGCGGCCTATGGCTTCTTTGAAATATTCTTTGAGCTTTTCTTTGAGGTTACCGGCTATATTTCCAAGGTCATCTCCAAGCAGGGCTTCTATAGCTTCTTCTTCGTCTTTTTTATTATTATCAAATTTTTTGCTAAATTTCTTTGCCTCTATTTCTTCTGCCTTTGCCGATTCTTCTTTCAGAAAAGACTTTGCCTTTTCAAGCTTTTCAAACTTTATTATATCCGTGCTCACAAGCTTTATCTTGCCATCAGAAATGTCGTATCTATGCTTCAGGCCTTCGAGGGATAATAGTTTATCGCCTTTTACGTTGCGCGCAGCATGAAGCTGGATGATGTATCTATTTCCACCTGCGTCCCTTGCCGTACCACCATAAAGGTATATCTCTTTATCGGCTATCTCGAACATCTCAGATTTCCTGACAAGTCCTTCTATAAAGCGTTTCTCCGGATCGCTTATCTCTACAGCGCTTGAGCTCAGGAAATCTTCGACCTGTTTTTCGAGCTCTTGCCTGAAATTTTTTCCGGGTTTTACGGAGTTTACGGAGAAGGATGCCGCGCCTGTTACTCTGCCAACTAATTCGCCGTCCTCGCCGTAAAATTCAAGGCCCATGGCCGAGTCAGAAAGGTCATTGTAAAATATGCCTACAGAGGCTATGCCGCTTTCTGAACGGGATTCCACCGCACCTATCTTTTTCTTTATCAGCTCGATCTTGTCGCTATCAAGTTTTTTCTTCATTCGATCGAGATCCTTCACTGAAACGCGTTCGTATGCTATCCTTGCTCCTGCACCGGAAGAAAGGTTATTTCTTAGATTGTTAAGCGAGCGCTTCACCTTATCGCTTACCGTGCCTATTAGTTTGTTTTTGTTGTCTAAAACATCCCCTGATAGCAAGACTATGGATATCTTAGTCTTATCTGCCTGTAGGATCATCTTATCCTTCCCTTGATTTATAGAGACAGAACTAAACATGTCGTTTATAGCTACGATACTCAAAATCTTATCCCACGCTCCCTTCGGCAGAGATGAAATAGCCTTTATAGCTAAGAGGGTCAGATCTGCGCGAGAAAAAACAGCTATCTTCAAAATGCCATCGTAGCCCTTTGTTCCGGCTTTTCTTACGATAGTGGCCCTCTGGACAATGTGCCCTTTTTCATCCTTTTTCTCTCTTATCTCTATGTCGATTTTGCCAACCTTTGCGCCTGTGGCCTCAAGGATTCTCTTAATAGTCCCATCCTGCTGCAGAGAAATTGCAAACTTCGACTCCTGCATGTTAATCTCTCCATTCGACTCCTGCATGTTAATCTCTCCATAGGCATTTATTAAATCATCCTGAGCCTGGCCTGATTGCATCTGGGGAGGCGTATATACATATAGACTGCCCAGCCCGCGCTTAAACATGAGGCGGCCTATCTGATACCCTATTTTCACGTCGCCTATACGCTCATTGCCGTATTTATCTGTGGTTATCTCTTTCCAGTCCTTGAACATGGACTTGTGGGCATAATATGTGTCAGCGGCTATGCTAACAAAGGTTGCGAAATAATTCATCTTTGTATAGGCAAGCATCCCGGGCCTGGTAAATGTGCCTTCTGGCGTGAGATTCCCGACATAGGCCATGAGGAAATAAACCGGCTTGAGGTAATCAGGGCTATCTTTATCAGAGAGCATGTCTGTGCCTATCTGGGCAATGGTATCGAATACAGCGCTGGCAAAAGCTGCCCTTATGCCTTTCAGGGTAAATGTATTCTTAAAGGTAAAATCATTTACTATGTTTGCCTTTAGCCTTTGCCATATATTTCCTTCAGGCACCTGGCCAGTTCCCTCTCCGGCTAACCCTGCCTTAAGGTCAGTTATCTTACTGCTCAAGGCGCTTATGATGTTCTTTAATACATTCACAACAGCGACTATCAATGTTATGGCAAGAATCGATTCTAAGCTGTCAAAAGGATTATCCTTAAAACCCGATGCCGCCCACATCACAAAGCCGGTCGCGACAACCTGGACAGCTATTTTCACTGCAGCTCTTCCAATCTTAGCCGCCATAGAAGCCGTCTCCGCCGCTGGTTTTCCCAAGCCAAGGCCTTTTGATATACTGTCTCCGAGCTCCTTGGTTATATCGCCGAGCACCTGAAAAGCGTAACTCTTTAGAAGGTCTTTGACGTTAAATGCGTCGCTAAAGTCTTCGCCGTCTATGGCCCATTTTTTAAAGCCTTCCACGAGCCAGCCAAAGAAAGGATTGGAATAAAGGACAGTCCGCACTATGCTCTCTACAATCCTTTTGCCTGTCCATTTGGCCTTAGACCATACGCCCTTATCATCCTGGCGCCTTCCCACAAGGACGCCTTCATCGTTATAATCATTGTAGGTTATATACGTGCCTCCGCCTTTCGCCTCGTCGTTTTCCCAATCGCCCCACGTATAAGTCGCAACAAGCCAGCCGGTTTCAGGATCGCGGGTATAGGAGGTATGCATAGGATCGCTTTTACTGCCGTTTCTTTCTTTGCCCCATTTTATCTTCTTCCTCTTATCGTCTTTGTAATACTGTTTAATCGAAGTCTCTCTATTGCTTACAAGCTCGGAGTTTTTGTTATACAGCATCTCCCACTTTTTTGTCATATAGCTCAACCTAGCGCTGTCTCTTGCGTCTTTGCAGCTTGCTCCTGTGCCAGACTCGGAACCAATACCATACTGGCAATAGGCCGCCACCAGGCCTAGGCTATCATACTCTATGCCAACCCTTGTAAAGTTATAGCTATATTTATCTACGTGGCCCG
>JAHIRR010000266.1 GCA_018818505.1 Candidatus Omnitrophota bacterium
TATCAACATATTCACATTATCAACAAAGAAAGAAAAAAGAAGCAAAAAAGAAAGAAAAGCTGCTACTACGATTATACCTTAACTTTTACTAAATTTGGTCTTGACGAGGGAAGTATTTTACTTTCGCGTTATACTATACATGCGGCCTCCTTTCTTTTGTAAAATAGGTTGATAATTTGATGTGTTATCTTATCCTATTTTACGAGGCCGCGCTTCAAACTTCAACTAAGATTAGCATACCCTCAAGGCTTCTTATGGAATTAGTGGAAGACATGATTATTCTGATGTAAGTAGAGGCTTCTCCAATTTCCTAAATGAAATTAATAGAGCATTTAGTTCACTTTCGCAATCTCTCTAAACTTTCAAAGATATTTTTCGTAGACAAATCTCCCTCTATTTGTAACAATATATCTAATGCACAAAAGACCTCTTGCGGTAATCTGTATCTTTAAAGGGGTCGGGTTTGTCAAGACCAGTTTTCATGGTTAGTTAAGATAGACTGCTTCTGTTATTGAAGGCAAGCCTTTTAAACCTTCAATAGAGCCTTGACAGTACACCTGCCAGGGCGTTTTGTTATCAAGCGACTGATGAAACCTTCTCCTGTTATAAAACTCAAAGTAATCTGTTAAGCCGGTACGAGCTTCTGGTATCGTCTGGTAGCCCTTCAGATACACATTCTCATACTTCACGCTTCTCCACAGTCTCTCGACAAAGATATTATCAAGGCATCTGCCACGACCGTCCATGCTGATACTGATACCATGAGAAGTAATGGCTCCTATGAACTCCTGAGAAGTAAATTGTGTTCCTTGATCTGTATTTACTATACTAGGAGCGCCGTATTCAGCGATAGCTTCCTGTAAGGCCTCCACGCAAAAATTCGCCTCCAAGGTATTGGATAACCTCCAGCTTAAAACATATCTCGAATACCAGTCAACTACAGCCACAAGATACGCAAATCCCCATTGAAGCCTAATGTAAGTTATATCCATGCACCAGACCTGGTTAGGGCGCATTACCTCTAGATCCCTAAGTAGATACGGATACACTCGGTTCTCTGGATGAGGCTTTGATAGATTCGGTTTGGGAAATACAGCCTCAAGTCCCATCCTGCGAAGAAGTGTCCTTACATGGTCCCTGCCCACAGAGTATCCTAACTGGCGTAGGTATGTAGTCATATTCCGCACTCCATAGAAAGGCGTCTCTGTATACTGTTTATCCAATAGGTTCATAAGAGTTTTATCGAGTTCTGATAGCGGCACTGGCTTATAATACCATGTTGAGCGGTTAAGCCCTAATATCGAACATTGTCTGCGCAGGCTATAGTCCTCGTCGTCTCTATCGATAAGATTCTGTCGCTCCACTAGCTCAAGATTTTTAATTTTTTTTTGAGCCAGTTGTTCTCCATGGTAATCTCCCCTATCACCTTATGTAGCTTATCTGTAAGGTCTTCCTGTTCTCTTGCCATGGAGTTCTTATGCTTTGCGAATAATTCCGCGGAGCGCTCTATTAGCTCCCGCTTCCATTGCGTGACCTGTGTTGCGTGTACCCCGCATTCAGAAGTTATTTGAGCGGTGGTCTTTTCACCCTTTAAGGCTTCAAGCGCTATCCTTGCCTTCAAGGCAGGTTCAAACTTCTTACGTATCCCTCCCATAACCGGATACCTCCTTCTAGGCCTTATTATAACGCAGATCTTATCTTATTTTGACCTAAAAAGTGGTCCAGTTTTTCCCGACCATTATACTTTTTCATCTTAGGCATTGTATTAGCTAGGTTCTTACCCGATTCAGTAAAATTCCTTTATATATTCATAGTTACTTTATTTTCTATCTCGGCAGCTTTCATATTTTCCAGATACAAGAAAACTTCAAATATTTTTCTATTTTTATCGATTGTTGCCTTCGCAGCTCTTTTATATATTAATTCTAATATTTATTCCAAAAATTACATCAGCCATTTTTTAGGAGAAGAGAGACTAAAGACCAGCATAGTAGGAGTTATCCAAAGCCCTGCTTTGAAACGAAGGCCCTATTACGGAAAGATTAACTCAACATACTTATTTGAGATAGAGGGAGTGAAGGATATCAGGGGATCAGGGTATCGGAATATCAGGGGACGGGCGCAGATAAGGATAGAGACGGAAAAGGATTATGGATACGGGGATAGA
>JAHIRR010000267.1 GCA_018818505.1 Candidatus Omnitrophota bacterium
GGAAATGGCGACAAGATATACCAGACCTCACCTTCGATCTTTGCCATTGGCGGGGCAATGATCTTCCGTAAAAAGGACTTTTTATGGCTGGGTGGCTTTGACGAGATATACCGGCCTAATTGCTGGGAAGATATTGATATATCTTACAGGGCATGGAAGAGAGGGCTCAAGGTTTTATATGAACCAAGGAGCCTTATGTATCACA
This sequence comes from Candidatus Omnitrophota bacterium, assembly GCA_018818505.1. The sequence continues at coordinate 206 of JAHIRR010000267.1, forward strand.
AGGGCAAGGCTACGCTTAGCTATGAAAGACACAAGGAGATCAAGAACGAGCTCTCTTTTATGTGGAAGAACATAACTGACCAGGATCTTTTAAAAACACACCTCAATTCATTGCCCAGACTGCTGCTTAGGAATAGGCTGCCTTTTTTAAGAGGATTTTTGTGGGGCCTAAGATATTTGCCAAAGACATTATCTCACCGCTCAAATGAAAGAAGATTTATATGCGCCAGGGATAAGGACATAATAGACTCATGCATGAATTATTATAGGAATTTTGAGAGAGAAGGTTTTAGGCATCGCCAAAATACAGATAAGAGAAACTTATTGCTTATCACACCCTTTATGCCTTATCCTTTAAATACAGGAGGCAGGATAAGGATACACACCCTGGCCAGGCTTTTAAAAGACAGGTTTAATATCTTTCTTCTTACCCTGATCGATAGCGAGGATGAAGTCAGATTTATACCAGAACTAAAAACTGTATTTAAGGATGTATATACGATTTTTCCTAAAACTGCCCCGCCTAAGAACAGGCTTTATCCTTCCAGGTACAAGTATGTCTACAGCCAGTACCTTATAGATAAGTTAAAAGAGCTGCAGAGGGATTTACCGCTGGACCTTATCCAGATAGAATCCAACGAATTACTGTATCTGACAGAGCATGTAAAACATAATCCTGTTATTTATACAGAGCACGACATCAGTATCCTTACATTTGGCAAATCATATTACAGTAATGACAATAACTTTATAGATTATTTGAAAAGATTCCATTTTCATTACAATATGTATAAAAACATAGATAAGGTAATAGCCCTATCCAGGAGCGATGAAGATATCCTTAATGGATTTTTCCCTTCAAAGGACATCAGCCTTCTTACCACAGGAGTAGACCTGGAGCATTTTTCATTTTCTCCAAATTCTGAAAAGCCAGCCAGGCTTATCTTTGTAGGGAATTACCTGCATTATCCTAATGAAGACGCTATCTTGTATTTTTCAGACAGGATATTACCGCTAATAAGAAAAGAGAGACCGGATGTAGAGCTTATGATCGTAGGCTCTAATCCTACGGATAAGGTAAAGGCCCTCGCTGAAGGAGATTCGGCTATCAAGGTTACAGGCGAGGTAAAGGATGTTGCACCGTATTTAGACGAGGCAGCCATATTTGTCAATCCTATAAGGATTAGCGCAGGTATAAAGGGTAAGGTCTTAGAGGCCATGGCCAAGGGTGTACCTACTGTTTCTACTGTTATTGGGGCCTCTGGGCTTTTTGGCGTGCATGGGAGAGACTTGTTAGTGGCTAAAAACGACATTGAATTTGCCGGGCATGTAACAAGTCTATTAGAAAACAGGGATTCTTATCTATATATTGCCAAGAATGCCCGCAGGCTGGCTGAAGAAAAGTATGATTGGAATAAGCTTGCTTCTGGCCTGGGTGATATTTATCAGGGCGCGGCATATGATTTTCATTCACTCTGGAGAAAACAGGGGTTCACCTCAGGCAGTAAATTAGACAAGGTCATAAATGTTACAAATGCAGTGGTTGAGGATGCTATTTCTAGCATGAGAAATGATTCTATTGCCATGCCAGAAGAAGGCCCAGAAGAACTTCATGTAGAATTAAACTATGACTGTAACTGCAAGTGCATTATGTGTGAATTGTGGGATTACAGTAAGAGGAATGGGAGGGGAGCGCATAAAGAGAAACTTACCTTAAAAGGTATTAAAGATTATGTGGAAAAATCAAGGTATCTTAAAGGTGTAAAGACTGTTGTGCTTTCAGGCGGGGAACCTTTTTTGAATAAAGAATTTGTGGATATATGCAGATTCTTTATGACTAATTTGCCTGACAGCTCTCTGGGGGTACTAACGAATTGTTTTGATACAAAACTAATATTAAAGAAGATGCACCAGGTATTGGATGGGGCTGATTTCAATAAATTCTGGCTTGGTACATCCCTTGACGGCATAGGTAAGGTACATGACAAGATCAGGGGTTCCAGAAAGGCGTTTTCTAATTTAAATAAGACTATAAAACGCTGCAGGCAGGAGTTTCCAGGTGTTGATCTTTGCGCTACATTTACCCTGACCCCGCATAACTATAACCAGCTGATACCAGCGAGGAGATTTGCTGATGCAAAAGGCATGGGCTTTCTTGCTCAGTTTACTGTGCCCAAGGAGACCAGGGGGAGGTTTGCGTGGAGAGAAAAACACTTAAGGAAGATACAAAAGGATGTGTATAAATTTATTGATAGGCTTATAAGAGAAGTCGAGGCCGCAGGCAAGGATGCAGTCGAGTCCATAAAGGCTATGGAAAATGTGGGATTGATAAGCAATATATACTATCTCAGTAATCTGGTAGATTACCAGAGGCTGCAGCAGAGGTTTTTTAAAAAATGCATTGCTGGAGCGAAATTTGCCATGCTTTCGCCGTTTGGCGAACTGTATTTTTGTCCGGGCTTAAAGCATATGGTTGTAGGAGAGATGCAGGATAAGGCATTTGATTCTCTGTGGATGTCTGATAAAGCAGAAGATGTTCGTTCTTTTATACAAAAAGGCCAGTGTCATTGCTGGCTTGTATGCACAGTATATCCGGCAGTTGACAAGATATTGAATTCAGTTAAGGATTTGAGATCAAGGCCTATAGCGCCAGAGGTCTTGATAGAGTGTAAAGAGGATTCACAGAGAGATAATATCAGCTTGAATGATCTCGAGTATGACTCTAAAAAGATAGTGCTTGAATCCACACCGCGCGGCATCGGAATAGGCATGCATTACCGCTGTAATGCTGATTGTGTCTTTTGTCTCAGCGGAGAGCATGCAAATTCTAATCTTGAGGTATATAAGAGGTTTTTTGAGGCAAGACTCCATGATGCCCTGCCCAGGGCTGAATATGTAAATTTTTGCGGGTTTGGGGAGCTTTTGCTTATGCCAGAGGCCACAGGCTTTTTAGATCACATAAACAGGACATTACCTTGCGTCAATAAGATAATCACGACAAATGGCATGCCTTTGACAGACAGGATGTGCGAGAGGATCGTAAGCAGTAAATATAATATACAGGTCTCTCTGCAGGCATCTAATCCCCAGCTGCATAAGCGCCTTACACGAACTGAAGGGTTTGATCGCATCTTAAAACAGATAGAGCATTTGCGTTCTATTAGGCCAAATGACAGGAATCCAGCCATATCCCTGATTTTTATTGCCAATACACTGAATATAGAAAACCTGCCTGATTTTGTAAAACTGGCGCATTCCCTTGGCGTTGATGAAGTGCTCTGCAATTATATGACAGTTTATACAAAGGCGCATTTGCAGCTTTCATGCTTTTTCAAACAGGAACTTACTAATATAAAGCTGGAAGAGGCAGAAAGGCTTGCAGAAAAGCTGAATATGCCTCTTAAATTACCGTCAAGGTTTGGCAGGGAAGAGGATTCCGGTAATGGTAAGATCGCATGCAAGGAACCATGGCAGTATTTTTATGTTGAAAGAGAGGGGTCAGTTTTGCCGTGCTGTTACGCAGGTGACCATATTGATTATTTGAACACAAAGAAGTTCGAGGCTGTATGGAATGGCGAACCTTACCAGAGATTAAGAAAGTCTTTAGTAAATAACAATCTTAATTCCTGGTGTAGATTTTGCCCTAAGAACAGTGGTGTCAATATAAATGATATTCGCTCGCACGTAACCCTGCGTCCGGATTTACAAAAGAAAATCTTGGAGGACGCAAATTTAAAAAAGTAGTCTTATGAAACCAAAACAGAAAATATTGCTTATTTTATTTGGCTTTATAATTACCTTTTTTGTCTTGGAAGTAGGTTTGCGGCTTGGCAGTTATTTCTATTATTTCTATAGGGCAAGAAGTAGCGTAGACAGATCTATCAACGAGGATGCTGTAAGGATATTATGCATAGGCGACTCATTTACTTTTGGGGTAGGAGGAACAGAAGGACATTCATATCCTGAGCAGTTAGAAAAGATTTTAAATAAAAAGAACCCTTTGCGTAGATTCGTGGTTTACAATTGTGGAATACCTGGCGCTAATTCGTCAATGATGTTGAGGAGATTACCTGGATGGCTAAGCAAATATAGGCCACATTTTGTAATTACAATGGCAGGGTTAAACAATAGTTGGAATTTAAGCGAAAGTAATTATTTTTTGTTTAGAAAAGGAAACGCAGAAAGAAATACCTACTACATGGATTATTTTTGTAGTAGATCCCAATGTTATAAGTTTTTTAAAATATTAGCGCTAAATTTGAAAAGCAAAATCCATATAATGCGTGATTTGCGTAAAGATGATACAGCAAAAAACAAAGCTGTATTGGCGAGAGAGACAATGTCGCTTCAAGCAGAAGACCATTTTACGTCAGGGCAAAGACATTTAAAGTATAGAGCATTTAGTTCTGCAATTGAAGAGTTTAAGAAAACGTTAAAGATAAACCCTTGTTATTACCCAACGTATTTAATGTTGGCCGATATTTATTCCTGTAAAGACAATTGTAGTTATGCAGAGAAGCTGTTAAGGAAAGCGATTAAGATAGACCCGTTTTGTATACAGGCTTACGATGCGTTGTGGAAAATATACTGGCACGAAGGAAGAAAAGAAGAAGCAATGGAAGTTATTAAAATAGCATTAAAATTAGATCCATCGAACAGAGATCTTTTATATGTATACTTTTGTGGTTTACCATCTTCAGATAATTGTGGTTTATCTGATAAAATATTAAAATATGATTTGGAAAATATAATTAAATTATCCAAGATTAACGGGGCCAAAGTTGTTTTGCAGACTTATCCTAAATGGGGATACATCCCCGAAATCTTAAAAGAAATAGTTGCAGGCAATAAGCAGATAATCTTTGTAGATAATGTATCTTTTTTTGAAAGACTAAAATCATCTAAGGATTATAAGAATGAGGATTATTTTGTCGAAGATGGGCATTGCAATGATCATGGTTACCAGATGATGGCTGAAAATTTATATAGAAGATTAAAGAATGAGTTGGGAGTTTTAATATAATGAATATAGCATTGATTCAGTGTCCGGGATGGGGAAGGGATTGCCCTCCGTATACACTGGCTTTATTTTCTGCGATATTGAGAAGGGCAGGTCATGGAGTAATAAATGTTGACCTGAATAATATCTTGTATTGCAGCGGGCCTGATGAATACAGGAAATACTGGGATGACAAGGACCTGTATTCCTTCTGGAGCAATGAGTCTCTGATAAAGAAATTCATCCAGGATAATAAGCGGATGATAGATTTCCAGATAGACAGGATCCTGAAGAGCAATGCAAGGATCATAGGCTTTACAGTACATTTTACATCCTTATTGATGAGCATGGAGTTAGCTAGGATGATTAAACACAGGGATAAAGATAGGATCATAGTCTTTGGGGGACCTGATTGCTGTCGGGAACTAAGAGGAGAATTCATAATAAAAGACGGCGCTGTGGATGTCGTGGCAATAGGTGAAGGCGAATTGACCATGCTTGAATTAGTAAGGCAAGTCCAGGAGGCAGGAAAGGTAGAGTTTTGTAAGGGTACTTTGATCAGGCAGGGAGATGGTTTTATTGACTGCGAGGACCCTGAGATAATAAGGAACCTGGACCTCTTGCCATTTCCTGACTATTCTGATTTTTCAGATGACATTAAATCCGGCGTGTACAGGGAGCCGCAGCGACTTGATATCTTTGACAGTCGCAGCTGTATTATTAGGTGCCATTTTTGCAGTGAATGGCAATACTGGAAGACCTATAGGACCATGAGCGGGTGGAGGATCTTTAGTGAGATCCAGCACCATGTATCCATTTTTCCCAAAGTGAACTATTTTTATTTTATCGGTTCGCTTCTTAATGGAAACATTAAAGAGCTGTCCCGTTTCTGCGATCTTGTTATTGAAAATAAACTCAAGATCAGATGGGCAGGCCAGCCAATAGTAAGGCCAGAGATGACAGAAGGGCTATTGAATAAGATGAGACAGTCAGGATGTGAATGGCTGGGTTTTGGCATTGAAAGCGGGTCTGAAAGAGTAGTCCATAGCATGAACAAGAGATTTTCTATGGAGGACGCAGGAAAGAATCTCAGGAATGCGCATCGTTCCGGTATAATGGTGCAGGCCAATTTTATGTTTGGCATACCTGGCGAGACAGAGGCGGATTTTAAAGAGACTATTGAGTTTTTAAGGCGCAACAGAGAAAATATAGATTCTGTACTGGCCAGTCAGTCTTTTTGTGTGCTTGATAAAGGTACATATCTATACAATCACGCTGATAAATTCGGCATTAAAGACAGGGATCATCATCTTTACTGGGAATCTGACAATGGCAAGAATACCTATCCTGAAAGATTCAGGCGCTATGAGGAGTTTTGCCAGGTTGCGCTTTCTCTTGGCCTGCCTGAAACTTCAGGCGTATTAAGGGTCAAGCCTGATAAATGGGTACTTCTGGGAGATTATTATAATTTCAAAAAAGATTACAATAGCGCGGTTGATTGCTACAGGAAATCACTTGAAATTGAGTCATATAATGAGACAGTTGTTGAAAAGATAAGGACCTGTAAGGCCAGCATGAACAAGGCAGATATAGATTTTCTTGTCTTAGAGTCAAGGTTTATGTCGTACGTTAAAAATGACGGTTATGACATAAATAGTTTTAAGGGGTGGCTGGGCAATTATTGCAGGGATGTCAGGTTAAATAACGGCATTATAAGATTTAATGAAAAACAGAATTGCATCATAGAGAGTCTTTATCGGCAGGGACTTTATAAGAAGATATTCAACTTTATATTAGCAGAGGTCCAGAAAGAAAGGCGCGACGAAGAAGTATTGGCATTTCCTTATTGGCTGACCATAGACCCTACAAACTTCTGTATGCTTAAATGCCCCTTTTGTCCAACAGGCCAGGCCAGGAATTCGAGGAAAAAGGGTATATTAAGTTTTGAGAATTTCAAGAGAATAATAGAAGAGCTGGGGCCTTACCTGATTCACGTAGATTTCTGTAATTGGGGAGAGCCCCTGTTAAATAAAGATATTTATAGAATGATAAGCCTTGCCAAGGAATACAAGATAGACATAAAAATAGATTCAAATTTTAATCATCTGACTGAGAGGGGCGCTGAAGAGATGGTGCGCTCAGGATTGGACAAGGTCATTGTTTCCATTGACGGCATTACGCCTGAGACCTATTCGAAGTATAGGATAGGCGGTGATTTTGAAAAGGCAATGGGAAACATGAAGTTATTGATAAAGAAGAAGAGGGAGCTTGAAAGCGATAAACCTTATATCTCCTGGCAGTTCTTAGTGTTCCGTCATAATGAACACGAGATAGAGGGTGCCAAGAGAATGGCTAGGGAGATGGGAGTAGACCACATAGGCATTACCAAGGCATTTATTGGAAACAAGGAATGGTTTCCTTTAAGCGAGGAATATAGTTTTTATCATAATGGAGATACTAAAGAGATCTCATCAGGTAAGACAGAGGAAAGATTCAAGAAGCCTGAGAATAATTTTTGCAATTGGCCGTGGGAGGCAGTAGTTATAAAC
>JAHIRR010000268.1 GCA_018818505.1 Candidatus Omnitrophota bacterium
TATCTTTTTATCTCGATCTGACGGATAACACCATCTTGAACAAGCTTTTTCTCATTGAATGAAGCCTTGTCTATGCCTGCAATATATTCTTCTATCCTAAGGCTTGCATCCAAGATATGCATAAGATAGACTCTATCATCCTTTTTTTCATAAAATACCTTTGCCTCTTTTCTAATCCTGTCTCTTAAGTAGGGGCTGATACTCGCTTCTGTCAAAAGATCTACCTTCCTGCCTAATAACTCGGAAAAAATCCTTTCTATCCTTACTATCTCAAGCAGGCTCTTGGGTTTTGAAAAACGCACCAATAAGTCAATATCACTGTCTTTGGCCTGCTCCTCTCTGGCAAAAGATCCGAATATATCTAAAGATACAATACCGCTCTTTTCGCACAAAGAAGCTATTTTTTTTCATCAACAATAATACCTTTTACCATGCTTCCAAATATATCATAACGCACGTCAAAAAGCAAACATAAAACAATCATTCTTGGTCATTCTTGTACCGTTTGAGAATTTAGCTTTGCAAGTGCCCCCTGTTTTTTTGAGATTAAAGGGACAGCTTTAATCTTGGATTTGGGGACACTTTGGTGAGAAAAATCGCAAACGGTACAAAACTACTAAAAACTGGGGGGAACTCCTCAAAGACAGCTTCCTTCACAAACTCAAGACAGCTTCCCGAACAACTTGGTAGACGTCTCCAAAATCATACAGACGTCTCCAAAATCACATAAAAAACAAAACCCGCAATGGATTTTTCCAAAGCGGGTTTTGCAGGGTGTCCCCAAATAGAACGTCCCTAATGCTCCTATAACTATTCGCTGCCCTTTAAATCAATGATCTGTGCCGATGTAAAGTTGTTTAGTGTACGCTGGTTAGATGACAGGGCTGCTTCTGCTTGTTTTTCTATATTCTGCCAGAGATCACCATTTTCCGCTACTAAGCTAAAAGTTATTCTTTGTTGCTCGTAAAGTGATCCAGCATTTGGTTCAACAGTCTTTAATTTAGATAGAATAGATTGGAGGAATATCTTATCTTTTGACCCAGTGGCTACTAAAATAAGTTGGCCCCTGTCTATCTCTTCTTTAATAAACGGTAATTCTTCCTGTGAGTTTAAAATTAGATTAGTAGTCGTTGCTGTAACTCTATCATTAGCGGTTTTCGCAAGAAGAGTCTTTTCTACTGTTGTTGGCTGAGGTTGCGACGCAGTTGTTGCTGCAGGCGCTGCGCTTAGGTCGTCAAAGATGTTGCCGATATCAACACTTTGAGCCAAAAATACTTCCTCAGCCTCCGTCCGCACGAGCTCAAGATTCTTCCAATTCAGCAAAGCCTCAAAAGCTGCCACGTTGTTTTTCACATCTGATCGCTCTATCGCATCTAACTGCTCAGAGAGAACCTCCTTTGTTACCTTACTCTTAACACCCATATTAGAAGAAGCCTTGTCCTGACCCAGATTTGCCATAACTCCTAAAGCATAACCTGCATGGACTATTGTAAATGCCGCCAGTATTCCAACAATAGCTACCATAGTTAATTTTTTCATCTTCATCATACCCTCCTTTTTTTACCTTTTTAGTATACTTCTATATAATTCATCGTCTGTTTCAGTTGTAACCTTCGGGCTTACAACTACGTACGAGTAACCTGAATCGCCGAGCAATTTAGTCAGTGCCGGGGTGTGAAAACCACCTGCTACAAGCGCAGCTAATTTCGTATTGTCTTTTTCCATGCGTTCATTAGTCTTGGTCAGAAAGGCTTTTTCTCTTTCTCCTGCTATGTCATAAAACTTCTCTATCTTGGCTAAGTTATCGCTTATGACATAATGGTTGCTGGGTATGTCAACAGAAATGTTTAATTCCTGAGATTTTTCTCTTAGAAAATCTCCCCAGAATGCAGGGTCGAAATCTTTCTTATTCTCCTTAAAATACTTATATTCCTCAGGCACTACCTTTATTATGAGCAGATTCTTCAGTATTGATAATGCCTTTGATACCCTTAAGAGCTTTCTCTGGTCAGAATTCACTGCCATGACATCTGTCAGGAAATCCTCTAATAATGGCTCTTCCTTAAAAAGCGCGTTCACATTCAGGTCCCGCGTAAACTCAATATACTCATTATAAAGATCCATGTCTTCTGCTGACGCGCTGCCGTCACGGATAGTTACAAGGTCTATCTTTTTCTCTATATCGCTTGCCTTTATTAGACTTGTAAAATTCGGGAATGTGTAAAGCGGAAGGTCGTTTGCCTCTGCCTTCTTATACATATAATCGTAATACGCTAAAAGGTCTATTGTTTCGTTTTCATAATCATTCTTTTTTGAATTATACTCAAGCAGGTCTTCACTGTAAATTTCAGGCTTTAATGAATCTGCGGCTATGATCATTTTACTGACATATTCCTGCGCTGATTCCTTAAACTTGTCTATCTCCCATAATGCGTCTTTGTTGGCTTCGTAGAGCGTTTTATCCTCTACGCCTTGAAAAATCAATGGATAATCAGCAGCAATATCGAGATATTCAGGCCCTGTAATAGTTGAATCTTTAAGAAGTTTTTCAGCCGCACTTTTTCTTGACGCAAGAGAAGCCCAATCTTTTAAATAACTAAAATCAGAATCGTCCTCTCCGCCTTCTGTTAAAATTAGATTCAAGTCATAATCCTCTATTAAGGACTCGATTATATTGGCAGAGTTCATTTGACCTTCATAGTTACAATGCGCATCTTGGATATGCACAACCAGCTTGCCATTGGTGCCTTTGTGCGTCTCTATTATGCTGCCGTATTGGTCTGGGACAAAGATGTCTTCTGGATCTGGCAAATCAGATATTAAATCAATATCTTCTTCAATGTAATCATCATAGTCTTCGTCAACTGCTATATCTTCTTCCTCGAGTTCCTGCGCAGGTTTTGTTACTTCCTCAATAGCCTGTTTGCGCTTCTCCCATATGCTCGCGGCATAGCTGGGACAAGACATTACGATAACGATTACAAAAAGAAGCAAAAAAATAAAAACTATCTTTCCCATATTCTTCATTTATAGCCTCCTGTACTTTTTCTCAAAGCTTTTATAATCAATATAATTATATCATCCCAAGTAAATCTTGTCAAATGCTTTTTTAATTATTTTTCTATCACTATCTCACATTTGGGGATAGAGTTAAGGAACGCGCGGCCGTAGGATTTATTGATAATGCGGCTGTCAAGGATGGCTATTATGCCTGTATCCTGCTTGCTCCTTATCAGGCGGCCGAATCCTTGTTTGAATTTCAGCACTGCCTCGGGCAGGTTGTATTCCAGAAAGGCATCTCCCCCTCTTCTTCGTATATCATCAACGCGCGCCTCTATTACTGGGTGATCTGGCACAGCAAAGGGTAATTTGGTTATTATTACATTGGAAAGCGCTTCTCCCTGCACATCTATGCCCTGCCAGAAACTATCCACGCCAAAGAGCACAGAACCTTTTTCTTTCTTGAAGCGCGAGAGCATCTTTGTCCTGTCAAGGCCCTTGCCCTGCCTAAGGACATTAAAACCTTTTTCGCTTAAATAATCCTCAAGCTCTTCATAGACAATGTTCATCAGAGAGTAACTCGTAAAGAGCACGAATGCATTGCCGTTTGTGAGCTCGATGTATCTTTTAACCTTTTCCGCTACAGCTTCAGAATACTCGGTAAGCCTATTTGGTAAAGGCATGTTTTTGGCTATGTACATGCGGACCTGGTTTTTATAGTCAAATGACGAGCCGAGCTTCAGGTCTCTAGACTCGTCTATGCCCAATCTCTTTTTAAGATAACTAAAAGAGTTAGACCCAGTCAACCTCGTAGGTTGCCAGTTGGGCAACCTACGAGGTTGACTGGGTGACTCAACAGAAAGAGTCGCGCTGGTTAGTATTATAGGTATGTGGCTTGAGAAGAGCCTCTCCTTTAATATACTGCCTATACTAATAGGCGCTGCATTAATCGATATCTTCTTTTTTGAACATTCTATCCAGTACACATAGTTCTCTATGTCTTGGCTCAGGATAATATCAAGCGAATCATTTAAATCATTTATCTTTTTGATAAATGCGCTTATTTCTATCTCATCCTCTTTTGTCCTGGCATTTTTTTTGGCATCCATCAATGATTCTGTGAGCTTAGAAAGCGGCGTAAACAGTTCGTTTTCCACAAAGTGCTTTTTTCTTATCCTCATGGAATCTGACTCTCCGCTGGATTTTCTGGCCTCAAAATATTCCTTTATGCCCTTGAAAAAGCTGTCTGAACGCTTGCGCACGATCTCTGCCCACTCCATGCTGTCCTGGGCGCCTATACTCAAAAGGAATCCCTTCTGCTTCTTGGCGTTAAAAAGAAGATCCATTAGATATCGTATGCTGGAATTACTGACGCTAACGCCAAGGTGCTCTGTGGCAACGCCTTCTATTGAGTGGGCCTCATCAAATACAAGCGCGCCATACTCTGGCAGTATGGTCTTTTTTTCATCCCTGATCGCCATGTTTGAGAAAAATAGGTGGTGGTTTACGATCAGCATGCGCGCGTCATGCATCCTTTCCCTGGCCTTCTGAAAAAAGCACTGCTTATGATGCGGGCATTTCTTGCCAAGGCAGTTTTCTGTATTGGCAGAGACCATATCCCACACCTTAGGGTCTGGCGCTCCATCCATATCATAGAGCGAGCCATCACCTGTAATGTGTGACCATGCCGCTATTTTGGCGAATTGTTTCATCTCATACTCATCTGAAAAAATATCTTTTTGTTTTAAATCAGATCTGCGCAGCCTTCTGAGGCATAGATAATTACGCCTTCCTTTTACAAGAAGCGCCTTAAAATCCATACCCAGGGCCTTTTCAAGGAAAGGTATATCTTTATGGATAAGCTGTTCCTGCAGGCTTATTGTATTTGTGGAGATAATAACAGTGGAATCGTTCTCGAGCGCATATTGCGCAGCTGGCACAAGATAGGCAAAGCTCTTGCCAACACCTGTGCCTGCCTCGACCACAAGTGTCTGCGAGCGCAGAAGAGTATCAGCAATAGCGCCTGTCATCTCTACCTGCTCAGGCCGCTCCTCGTAGTTCGTAAGCGTCTTTGCAATAGGCCCATCTTGCTTAAACACGTCTCTCATTTTTACCTTCACAACCGCGTAGGATGCCTTCGGCAACCTACGCGGTTATCGTGGTTTCCTAAACAATGATATGCGTTTTTCTTCCCCTTTTATCAGGCGGGTTATGTTTGGACGGTGTTTATAGGCGATCAGGAGGCATAAGAGGCTCGTGAAGATCACTATCTCTGTTGCTTCTCCGAATACGAGCGCGAATATAGGTATTACTATGGACGCTATAATGGATGCCGCAGATACAAAACCTGTTAAAGAAAAAGCAATGCCCCATACAAGAAAGCCAAGCCAGAAGATCTTTGGTATCAGGCCTATTACTACACCCGCGCTTGCTGCAACGCCTTTGCCTCCTTTAAATTTCAAGAATATCGTCCAGTTATGGCCAGCTATCGCGGCCAAGCCTGCGAAGATCCTGTATAGTTCAGGCCGCGCTACTGGCGCAAGAGTCATAAAAAAACTGGCGGCATACGTCGCGCACAAAAATCCCTTAAAGATATCCAGCGCAAGGGCGATCAAGCCAGGCGCCTTCCCAACGACTCTAAAGACATTTGTCGCGCCTACATTGCCGCTGCCATATTCTCTTATGTCCACACCTTTAAATAAGCGGCCAAATATGTAGGCTATGGGTATTGAACCGATTAGATAACTAGCTATGAGACCGAGTAATAATATAATCATGTCCCCTCACCCTAACCCTCTCCCCATCCGCCTACGGCGGATGGGGAGAGGGAATTAGGTTTTTTGAGTCTCAAGTTCCTTTGAACCGCGCCAGATATAATCTACCCCGGAAAGGACCGTAAAAAATACCGCGGGATAGATGAAGAATTTATTGTACTTAAATGTGATAAGGATCGCCAATATCGCTATCATCTGGAAAAAGGTAGTTATTTTTCCAAGCCAGCTGGGTTTTATCTTGATCTCCCCTTTCAAGAAATACATGATCATCGAACCTATGACAATAATTATATCACGGGTCACCACTACAAGCACTGCCCATGCAGGTATGCGAAAGTCCTGTGGTATGCTCTTAACCATAGACAATGATATAAAAGCGCTTGCGATCAATAACTTATCAGCTATAGGATCAAGTATGATGCCTAATTCTGTAATTTGATCGCGGCTTCGCGCAATACCGCCATCAATAGCATCTGAAAAGGCTGCAAGAGCGAATATAGCGAGCGCCACAAATCTCAGATGCGGCATGGCATCACCATAATACAAAACGCTGGCTATAAAAAATGGTATGATAAGGATACGGAATATTGTTATTTTATTGGCAAGATTCATTAGCTCGCTTCGCTCGCTAATACACAGATGATCACAGATTGCGCATCAATTGCAACTCTTTACAGATGATCGCAGATAGTTTCATCTGTGATCATCTTGTATCTTTTCATCTGTGCTAATCTGTGTATCTACTTACAAATTTCCTTCAAATACTTTGGTATGCTTGAGGCCTCTTTTGGGCCCACCAGAACCTTCCAGCCTGACGCGTCTTCAAGTTTTCCACTTAAGACAGAGACATACCCCGGAATGATAATATTTTTGTGCGAGACCGCTTTTTCAGTCTCGAATTTTTTCATTGTCTCAGCTATTACCTCAGGTGTGAATTTCTCAGCTGCCCATGCTGTAAGCACACTCATGCCCTCTGAATCTGTCACAAGTAAATAAGCCGGGATCTTACTTGCTTCGATCTCAGGCGAAACAGTATAAAAGGTAAGCGAAAAATTGGTCGTCACCATGACAGGTGAATTTTCATTGACCTGGCCAAAGGCATAGAGTTTTGGCTCGACCGTAACTGGTTTTTGCGGGTCAGTGTAGATATTCTGACGGAGCGTAATGATAGGAAGCAATACCTCTTTATCCAAAGAATCGACTACTATTAAGCCTGCATATTTCGCTATCAGCGTGCATGCCTCTTGCACCAGTTTATATTTATCGCTTTGTTTTACAAATCTTATAACAGGGTAGCCAAAGGCCCTGTGGCTTTTCTTCAGGCTCAATCTTCTGATGTGCGTAAAATCATTCAAGGCTTGATTTAATGTGTCAGAGCCTGGATCAAGGATCAGCTCTTGCGCGCCTAATGATGCTGCCTCATGGGAAAGTTTGTCAAGCTCTTCCAAGCCCTTTGCTTTTAATGTAAGCGCGGCCTTATAAGTCTTTGCGATCTGGCACATGTCTTTTAAATTCGCGCTATTCGCGGCGTATATAAGGGGTTTTCTGTCAGCGCATTTTTTGAGGGCCTGTTCTATTGTTTTTGGATCATCGCTTGCCAGGATCAGGGGCTTTTTTGAATTTGCGATTATTTTATCCAAGGCGCTTATAAATTTTTCAGGAGAACCGCTTGAGTTTATCAGGGTGATAGCGTCAATAACAATGTGCTGGCCGA
>JAHIRR010000269.1 GCA_018818505.1 Candidatus Omnitrophota bacterium
ATTCTCAACTATTTCTCTGCCACTCTCAAGAACTTGGTTTCCATAAATACCAATGTCCTCACTGTGGCGATTTTCTCATTATCCCTCATTCCTGTAAATCCAGAATCTGTTCTTCCTGCGGTAAATTGGCTACCGACCATTGGATCTCTTCTAGTCTATCCTCTTTCCCAAATGTCGCTTATCAACATGTTATTTTTACTATTCCTGATCAACTCAGAGATGTTATACTTTTCAATAGACCCCTGTTGCTTAACGCTCTCTTTAAACTTGCCTCTTCTGCTATTATATCTTGGATCAAACCTAATAAACACTACATCCCTGGTATCACTATGATCCTACACACCTTCGGCAGGGACCTTAAATTTAATCCTCATATCCACATGCTCATTACCTGCGGAGGGCTCTGTCTCAACCACAATAAATGGCTTAACAACTTCTTTATCCCTGAAAAAGCCCTTAAGCCTATCTGGAAAGACAATGTCATCTCTTTTATCAGAAAATCATATAAAAATAATTCTCTCATCCTGCCTGCTCATATCAAACCTATCTTGGGCTCTATCCTAAATAATCTGTACTCTAAAATCTGGTATGTCAACTTCGGTAGAAAATTAGATAATGCTTCTTTTGCTATCATCTACATCGGTCGATATACCAAACGTCCTGTCATTGCTGAGAGCAGGATTCTTTCTTACGATGGCGAATTCGTTATATTCTCTTATGATGACCAAATATCCTCTCAAACTATCTATTCAAAATTACCTGTCGATGAGTTTATTGCCAGACTTATCCGACATATACCTGATAAAGGCTTTCGGCAAATCCGCTACGCTGGTATCTTTGCTCTCAGAGTACGTTCTAAACTTCTGCCTACTGTTAACAATTTAGTTGAACATATGGACTCAACGGACAACAAGGGAGATCTGTCTTGTCCTCCCAGATTTACCTGCTCAGTCTGCCCTGATGGCTTTATGCAGCCCATTGACTATACTTCACCTTCTGGTAGAACCTATAAAACTGACCCTAAGTCTATTAAACCCGTCCAAATCATCTCATTCTGATTGTCAAAGAGCTTAACTACCCCCTCACCCTAACCCAGCTCTTTTGGCTGAAGCGTTTCTCTTTACTTATGCGAAACTCTTTTGCCAAAAGGGCTGGGCTAACCCTCTCCCCTTCGGGGAGAGGGAAAATGTGAGCTTTTTGAAATTCCCTACAATCAATTATTTTCGGGGATAGCTAAAAGACAGGTTCCCGATTGGGCCGGTAGACGTCTCCATTATTCTCCATTATTCATTATTCATAGAAAAAACTTTGATGTCTTTCCTCTTATTTTATCAAGTATATTAGAATTATCTAACTGTCTCAATAGATACGATGCGTACGCTTTGGAAAAGCTTTCGTCCAAAACATTAACTGATTTTTTCAATATAGCCATAACTTTAGTTTTGTATCGCCTATTACTCTGGCATAATCCAAACAATGCCTTCATGAATCTTATCTTAACTCTTTCAGAAACATTATCAAAAATGCCCTTTTCTAATATATCCAATGCATCCATGCCTCTCTCAGTAATATCTTTTACGCTCTCTCCTTGATACGAAAGCGAATTGTCAGTTCTAACTAAAACCGCATAGTTAGCGCTTGCTCTAATTTTAAAAATAGGGTTCTTTATTCTTAACGCTTCGGCGCTTGTTATCATAAAAACTTCAAAGCTTCTGCCATTCTGGTCACCATCTTCAAGGTAATCAAAAAAATCATCACCCACATCAAGCCCCTGATGGAAATAATAGATATGAGATCCTAATAATTTTGTAACTCTTATAAGTTCCTTAGCTACAGTTTTTTTGCTTCTCGGATATTCGGCAAAAACATATGGTAAAAACGATACGCCAAAAACATAATGGAACTCTTCATCATTATAGGGTAAGCCATGGATTATATTCCTGCGTATACTTTCAACCATAGCTTGTTGAGTTATCATTCTAACAGCTCGGAAATCTCTGTCCAAAGAGACAAAATTAGCATTATATTTCAATAATACATAACTACACAACCAACTCGTATTCCCAGGACCAAATTCAAGACCTTTTCTGTGAGGCCCAAAGAACTTTTTAAAAAATGCTTCTTCATCTTTAGGCCAGGTAAAATTGGCGCTTAAAACTTGGCGTGCTGCCTCGAACGCAGAGAGGTCGCTCATGCTTCCCCAATTTAAACTATACCATCCTGAAGGATCATAGTCGGAGTAGGAAAAAGGGCTGCTCGCACTATTATCAACAGGGCGTATTTTATTTATCTTATTTAATTCTTTTTTACAAACTTTCTTTGACTCTAAAGACAATAGTTTTAGTAGACCTTTCTGTTCCCATAAATAAAAAATAGTCCAATCGTAAAAAAGAATACGCTTTGAATGTTCCCATATAGGATTTTTTGTCTTATTATTAAAGCTGTTTCCTATTTTAAGCATTGCTTGAAGTATTTTTTCTTGGTTGCTATTTATTTCTTCTCTTTTTAAAGTTGTTAATAAATCAGGGAGGAGTCTGAAAAGGAAAAATTCTTTATATTCTAAAAAATCAAGCTCTCGTATAATATTATCTATTATCTCAACAGAATCGTCTGATAGAATAGCAGCGTTGTTTTCTGCTTCTCCAAGTGTCTTTATGAATCCCTTTAACTTAACGTCTGGAATTTCGTACCTGCTTACCGACGGATTCTTTTCATATTTAGAAAAATAATTCTTTAACGCTCGAAAGATTTTAATTAAATGTTCCTTATTTTCTATCTTTTCTATTCTCTCAAAAACAAATGGAAATGGCCAATAAAAAGGCTCCTGCTTGTACCTCAAGTAATCAGCATCTTCTTTTCGATACCTAACTATATAATATTCTGTAGATTGAATACCATCTCCTGCTACTGACAAAGCCAATTTATTTTTTCTGTCTTGATTCGTCTCTATGGGAACTCTGATAGACATATTGAGAGCATAACAAGGATATGCCTGCATTATCATAAAGACTAAAACTATATTTGTTATCTTGCGCATCTTTCTCATAGGTCTTTATAAAGTACTGCTATTGCAAGGTACAAAAAGACCATCTTTCCCATGGCCTGGTTCCTGATTACGAGTGTATTGTATCAGATTATAGACGATAAGTCAATTTGTTTCACTCCTGCCCCGCCAGGCTGGTAGGTCTGAAAAAAGCATTGGAATTTTTTGCGGGCATGGTGTCCAGCCCTTTTGTTTAGTGCGTTTGTCATTTTATAAATACATCATCTATTTACATTGCGTATCGCTTATTTATTAGCGAGACGCCTTAAACAAAAGGGCGGGACGAGCAAAAAATTACACTGAGCGAAGGTCGCCTCGCCCCGTTCCAAATTCTAATCAATGCTCAATTTACTATTTGTAACTAACTGCATACAACTCTAATAAATCATTTGATGATATTTAAGAATTTGGAATGGGGCTCACTGGGGCGACCGAGCGTCTTTTTGAAAGCCTGCCAGCATGGCGGGACAGAAGTTTATTTACTCCTGCCTCTGATACTTATACCCCTTTGCCTAAGTTCGTCTGTTCTTTTTTTGGAGCATTCGAGGCAGAAAAATCTGGGCTCAGAGTCTCTTTTGTCGTAATTGGGCGCCAATACCAGTCTCCAGAGCTGTGTCTCTTTTCCGCACGCGTCACATGTACCTAATTCCTTAAAATGCCACATCTCAACTGCCTTGGAGGTAAATATAAACTTATCCACCCAGAAAAATATGCTCGCGCCTATCAGATTCGCCACCACAGTCTGCCACAACCCCGCGCCCAGCTGCCTCACAACCAGCCAGAGTATAGGTGTACTAAGCTGCCACCGTATTAAATATAAAAAAAATCTTTTCATCTCTCTATTTATCCTAAGGAATCAGCTTGCTTTTGCAGCTCTATGATCTTAGTGGATATAAATTTATTCAGCTTTTTGCGCTCTATAAAACCCTGGAGTTTATTTTCATTATCCGCCACAGGGAGGCATTCAAGGTTATATCTATTCATAAGAGTTATTATATCGGACATGGGCGCGTTAGATTCTGTCTTTGCGACTATTGGCTCCATAAGATCAAGCGCGAGTATGAGGCCGCTCATGCCTGTTTCCAGAAAGGTCTGTCTTATGCCTTCAACAGTTATTATACCCTGGAGCTTTTTCTCCTTGTCCACCATGGGATAGTACAGATTGTCATTTTCACTAAAGATCTGAAGTATATCCTGCAGGTGCATATTTTCATATATAATGGGCGGGTTCTTATCCATGAAATCCTCTGCCTTTGAGTCCTTTATTATGTCCTCCTCTGTAATATTCAACCCTGCCTCGCCTGATTTTATCGCCGCGAATTTGGTAAAAGGAGGCCCTATGATCTGCGTAACAAAAGTAGTGGTCGTTATGATAACTACAAGGGTATTTCCGATATGGCCTGGAAAATGCTGCGCAGCCAGTATGGATAATCCAATGGCAACGCCTGCCTGGCTAAAAAGAGAAAAAGGAAGGTATTTTATAACTGTCTTTGGCGCCTTTGATAAGCGTGCGCCAATATTAGCGCCGATCATCTTGCCAAACATCCCGCAGAAAAGATATACGAAAACTAAGAGAAAAATAGACGGGGTAAGGTGGCTGAACGTCAGTTTTGCGCCTACAAGCACAAAGAATAAGACATAGATCGGCGGCGTAAAACTTTCTACAAGGCTGAACGCCTCCTTGCTCTTACGAGGCGCGAGATTTACAACTACGACCCCTAATGTCATAACAGCCAATAGCATGCTTACATTCGCCGCTACTGATAATCCTGTTACTAAGAGAACTGTGGAGATACAAAAGGCAAGCACCCTTTCTTTTTCCGAATATCTCCTGAGCATCCTGATTAAAACCAATCCTGACAGGATACCTATAATAACAGCCCCGAGTATTTCATAAAATGGGTGGGCGATCGAAATCCATATACCTGAGTTACCATGGCCTATTAAGGCGCCTGCTACGCTGGATGCGATCGCGAATAATAAAAGCGCAAGGCCATCGTCCAGCGCAACAATGCCCAAGATAGTGGTAGTCAGAGGCCCGCGTGTTTTATATTCCTTAAGTACGGACGTGGTTGTGGCAGGGTCTGTCGCGGATGAGATAGCTCCTAATAAAAGCGCAAGCCCCCATACAAAAGGCGAAGGCCCAAATAAGATGCTTCCCAAAATACCTGTTCCAGCGCTTACCAATAAAAACGGCGTAATGCCTTCACTGAGCAGGATATACATGAACTGCTTCCCGTATTTAGAAAAGATTTCCTTCTTTAATTCACCTCCCACCATAAAACCTATAAGGCCCAGCGCAAAATAATTAAACGGGCTCAATGCCTCGATAGTGTCCTTCCCGACGATCTTTAATCCTGACTGGCCTATTAAGATGCCGATCATTATGTATCCCACGACCTGTGGTATGCGCATCTTCTGGAAAATGCGTCCGCCTATGGTGCCTCCAAACAGCGCCAGACCCAAAAGAAATAGGACATTCAAGTGATAAAAAGATATCCTGGTTAAAATATGGCTAACATACTCTATCATCTCTTGCTCCAAAAAGTAAAAACTCCCACTCTAATAGTAGGAGTCATCAGCCTAAAAGGCCTTTTACGGCAAACTCCATCGCTATTTATTATTATACTACTAATAACAAAAAAGTCAATTAAAAGGCAGGCGCTTATAAATACTTCTGAGCTCTAATTGCTACAAATCCGCCTTTACCAAAACCTCTGTGGGGCATATTAATTGAATCCATTTTCTCGGGCAATCGAAA
>JAHIRR010000270.1 GCA_018818505.1 Candidatus Omnitrophota bacterium
CAACATCAGGCGATATACGAGATAAGCTTAATAAGCCATTAATTATGATTAGTTTTTTGACAGAAGACCTTGAACTTGAACATATCGAAAAGGAAGTTTTTGTAGCTCTAAAAGATATAAATGAGTCTCATCTCGACTTATTAAAGCATATTAAATCACCCACAGAAAGCGTATTAAAATTAGCAGCGGAAGCATCAGAAGAAGAGGGGCAACCGGAACGTACGTATAAATTTTTAGCCTTATATTTTAAAGCGGTAGTTCAAGAACAAAGTCTATATATGAAAACAGAGGAGATGTTTAGTGAGGCGACAAAGGCAATTGATTCTATTATGGATATAGTGAAGCCTGAAAGATCTGAAGAGCCTGTAGTTAAAGATGCAGCAAGAATTTTCGAATCATTATTAAAGAATGAAATTAAAAAGATGGAAAATTTAAAACAAGAAGATATCCTAAAAAATACAGAAGTTATTCAAACTGCAATTAGAAAAATAGAAGACGCATTAATATTTGCACTAGATGAAGAAAATGAAAACAAGATAAAAGATCTTGTAATTGAGTCAAAAGAGGAAATACACATTATATTTGTAAAAAATGAGCTTATGACTGGAAAGACGAATATTTTAAAGGATCTTAGAATTATAAAGACTATTTTAGCTGAAATAACTCCTGATTCTATAGAAGCTTATATATCTACAGCGCGTAGTTTTAAAGCGAATCAGTCAGATTTATAATCCCACATTTTTCCCTTGACACAATTCAGCGGTTGTATTATAGTTGAACGTAGTTAGTTTTTATTTTGTCCTGAGTTTGTGATTTTTTTCACAAAGTCCCGCTGAAAGGTAGTTTCGTTGGATAAGTATTTCATCAATCGGCCCAACCTTGATAGACTTGCTAAGTCTCTGTCGAAAACCTATAGGGTGTATGCGCCTGTAAAAGAGGGAGAGAACAGGTACTATAAGAAGGTCGGGGATAAAGGGCTTGAGGGTGCCTGCATAGGAGAGATACGGCCTGTACAGAGTATCAAGAGTTTCTTTTTTCCTGCCAGGACAAAGGTATCAGAATACTTTTCTGAAAAGATCTCGGATAAAAAATCAAGGCCAGTTGCCATAATAGGCGCAAAGGCATGTGACCTTGCTTCCTTAAAGGTAATGGACTATGTCTACATGCAGGATTCTTTTAAGGATCCTTTTTATATTGCGAGAAGAGAAGAGGGACTGATCATCTCAAGCGACTGCACATCATTTGGCGAGACTTGTTTTTGTGTCTCATTGGGACTATTGCCCCATCCCACAGAAGACTTTGATGTAAATCTTTCAGAGGTGGGCAGTGGCTATGTAGTAGAAATAGGCTCTGATAAGGGGCAGAAGCTGATAAGAGACTATTCCAAGCTTTTTCAGGCTGCGGATTTGTATATTGATAAAAAAGACGCGGCAAGAAAAAAGCTAAGGTCAGAGTTGGAAGAGCATGTGAAGGCCAAGGCCATCCCTTCGAAAGAATTGATCCATGAGCTTTTTAAGAAAAAGTTTGATTCGGAATTGTGGGATGAGACCGCAAAGACATGCGTTGAGTGCGGCGCGTGCAATGTGATCTGCCCTGCGTGTCACTGTTTCATATTAAAGGATCAGAAGGCGGGAGACGGCTTTGAGAGGCTGAGGATGTGGGATTCATGCCTCTTAATGTCTTTTGCCAGAGTCGCAGGAGGCGCGAACCCGAGAAAACTCCTGGCATCTCGCTTGCGGAATCGCTTTGATAAAAAGTTTAATTTTTTTCCAGATGTAATTGGCAAGTTCGGGTGTACTGGCTGTGGAAGATGTACTGAGGCATGCGCTGGGAAGATTGATATTAGAGAAGTACTTAATAAATTGAACGGTTAGGGTTACGGCTACGGTTACGAAGCCCGTAACGGTTACGTCAGCGGTTACGGTTACGTGGTATAACTACGTGACCGCCGACGTAACCCTAACCGATACGGGCATCGACACCGTAGCCGCATAACGTAACCTGAATAAATAGATTATGATCGAAAATCCATATGTACCTATAAAGAGTAAAGTGCTGGATGTTATTGAAGAATCTCCTACGATAAAAACGATTTGCCTAAAACCTGAGCAACCCCTGCATTTTAAGGCAGGTCAGTTCGTGGAAATGACGATTCCTGGTTTAGGCGAGGCGCCTTTTACACCTTCATCTTCTCCATATGAAAAGAGCAAGATGGAGATCAGTATTATGAAGGCAGGCCGCGTTACAGAAAAGGTTCACGAGTTGAAAAAAGGCGATGTTGTAGGTCTTCGCGGACCATATGGAAAGGAATACCCGCTCAATGAATATGAAGGAAAAGATGTATTGCTCGTAGGCGGCGGAGTAGGCCTGGCGCCTCTACGCGCGCTATTCCTGGCGCTCGTGCATGACCTTAAGAAATATAAGAGCGTGACATTCTGCTGCGGCTCAAGGACGCCGGATGACATTATATATAAGGAGTGTGTGCTTGATAAATGGCAGAAGATAGACAAGAGTGTCAATTTCAGGATTACAGTGGATAAAGGCGATGATAAATGGAAGGGTAATGTCGGCCTTGTGACAACCACGCTTGATGATCTAAAGATAGACCTTAAGAATAGCGTGGCAATAGTATGCGGCCCGCCTATAATGATGAAGTTTTCTACCTTTAAATTAATCGAGATCGGATATAAAGAGGATCAGATATATCTATCAATGGAAAAGAACATGAGCTGCGGTTTTGGCAAGTGCGGGCATTGCAGGCTCGGGAATTTCTATGTATGTAAGGATGGCCCAGTATTTAGGTACGACAAAATAAGCAAGATACCTGAGGTATGGGATTAGCATAGAAAAAGCCGAG
>JAHIRR010000271.1 GCA_018818505.1 Candidatus Omnitrophota bacterium
AACCTAGTAGCTTGGTTCATTACACATTAAACATTACACATTACACAAATGCATGAAGTCTTATAAAGTTAAGGGCAGCCTGAGATGCCTTAAATTTTACGATATTACGCTGGCCAAGGAAGCGGAATTCTTTGCACATGGTCTTTTTCTTTGTTGAGAGCGCGATATAGACTATGCCAACAGGTTTATTCTTAGTGCCGCCAGTAGGGCCTGCGATTCCGCTGATACCGATTCCTATACTTGCGTCAGCTAATAGTCGCACGTTTTTGGCCATTGCGCTTGCTGTTTCTATAGAAACAGCTCCGTGTTTTTTTACTGTAACATTAAGGAGTTTATTCTTGGATTGATTGCTGTAAGTAACTACACCCATCCTGAAATACTTTGAGCTCCCTGAGACGTCTGTAATTCTATTTGCTAAAAGCCCAGCTGTGCAGGATTCTGCGACTGCCAGGGTCTTTTTCTTTTTTAGAAGGAGCTTCCCGACAACTTCTTCTAATCTCTCATCATCATAGCCAAAGATGTAATTCCCGAGCCGCGATTTAATCTTTCTTTCAATCTTTTTTATTGTAGCGCCAGGGTTTTTATCAGTCACAGTTATCTTTACTGTTATCTCTTCAGGATGGGGATAGATGCCCATCTGGACATTGCCGCCCAGCTTTAATATATCCTCGATCTTTTCATTTACCTTTGACTCCGGAAGCCCGGTTATTTTTATGACACGGGATTTTATCAGCTTAGAAGGAGAGAATCTCTTTTTAAGAAAACCGAGTACAGTATTTTCCATCATGTCATGTATTTCAAAAGGCACGCCTGGGAGTGCGATTAATACACTCCCCCTCACCCTAACCCTCTCCCCTTTGGGGAGAGGGAAGGGTGAGGGGATTATCAATCCTGGCGCGCTGCCTATATTGTTTAGTATTGGCGCTGCACCTTGGGGTATGAGTGCCTGGCGCAGGTTATTCTTTGGCATCTTTAGGCCGCGTTTTTTGAAATGCTGCCTTATATAATCTGCGACTTTGTCTTTAAAGATCAGTTTCCTGTCCAGCGCCTTTGCTATGCAGTCAAGTGTCAGGTCATCCACTGTAGGGCCTAGCCCGCCTGTAACTATAACGATATTGGCATCCCGCAGGCTATTTTTTATTGAATCTATAATGACTTTTGGGTCGTCAGGGATGGACAGGTGCTTAGCGGTCTTTATGCCTATAGAGGAGAGATTCTCTGAGATATGCTGGGCATTTGTATTATTTATATGGCCGAGCATGATCTCATTGCCTATGCATATTACATGCGAGGAGATTTCCATAGACTCTATTATACGCGTAATATAGTGCAATAATCAATTTTTTTCTTGACAAAAGAATTTTAGTACGATTTTTTTATAAAAAGATTATAAAAGTTAAAAGGAGCTTAAAATGACAAAGGTATATTTCTTTCGCAAGATTTTGTTAATAACGCTTGTTTTAGTTTTAATTTCTGCGATTAATGTATATCCATTTTCTGAAAGGTGCAGTGATACTTTAAGGCCATATTTACTAAGTCAGCAGAAAACCAGTAATGCTGAGTATCTTTTTGGCAAACTCTTCTGGAAAACATTCTTTGAGATTAATAAAATGGTGAGATATGTGAAAAATAGTGAATTGGTTAAGAGTCCGCAATATATAGCTCCACAAGATTTAGATATATTTCTCGATGGGTTGTTTTCTAAGGAAAACGGGGAAGAAGAGATAAAAGAGTTAAAGAAAAAAATCAGACAGAAGAAAATTGAAAACATAAAAGTATTTTTTAGAAGAATGTTTAGATCGTCAAAAGATTCCTCATTGTAGGTATTTGATAGAACTATGTGCTTCTAATTCTGACCTGTCAATATAGTTGCTCTCTCCAATCTGAAAAATCTGAATTTTTTTGAAAGAAAATCAAGGTTGAGATGTGTCTGATATAAGTGAGGGCACGACTTATGGAGTCCGAAGGGCGACATAAGTCGTATGCCCGAACTTACCCCGCCCTTTTGTTTGGTGCGTTTAGCATTTTGAATGCATCATCAATATATATTGCGTATCGCCTGTTTATTAGCGAAACGCCCTAAACAAAAGGGCGGGGTCAAATTCGCACCTTCATAGATGCGAATCAGAGAAGATCAAGTTACGAAAATCAGGGATTTTCGTAACTTGAGTGCTCATTGAAGGAGGTGGTGCCATAATTTGCTTTACTTTACGGACTTAGGATTATATAATAACTTTACATTTAAGGTCTTGCTTCAAATGTAAAGTTAACAAAAGGGGAGGTGTAGGATGGCTAAGAAGGAAGAGAAAAAGGTCGTGGCACAGGATGACAGGGAGAAGGCACTGGATATAGCGGTTTCGCAGATAGAGAAGCAGTTTGGCAAGGGCTCTATTATGAAGCTGGGCCAGGAGACAAAGTTCGAGGTGGACGCTATCCCGACAGGCGCGCTGCCGCTTGATCTGGCCCTGGGTGTGGGTGGTGTGCCAAGGGGCAGGGTCGTGGAGATATACGGACCTGAGGCAGGCGGCAAGACTACACTTACCTTAAGCATTATATCGCAGGTCCAGAAGCGGGGCGGCGTGGCAGCGTTTATAGATGCTGAACATGCCTTGGATCCGACATATGCAAAGAAATTAGGCGTGAACTTAGATGACCTTCTGATCTCACAGCCGGATACAGGCGAGCAGGCCCTGGATATAGCTGAGATGCTTGTGCGCTCAAAAGCAGTGGACCTGATCGTGATCGACTCTGTAGCAGCTCTTGTGCCAAAGGCAGAGATAGAAGGTGAAATGGGCGACAGACACATAGGACTGCAGGCGCGGCTCATGTCACAGGCCCTGCGTAAGCTGACAGCTATTATCTCAAAGACAAACACATGCGTTATATTTATAAACCAGATAAGGGAGAAGATAGGCGTGATGTTCGGTAACCCTGAGACCACTACTGGCGGCCGCGCGTTGAAGTTCTATTCTTCAGTAAGGATCGATTTAAGACGGATAACCTCTATAAAGGCAGGGGACAATGTGATCGGCGTAAGGGTAAGGGCAAAGGTCGTGAAGAATAAGGTTGCCCCGCCTTTTAAAAAGGCAGAGTTTGATATTATGCACGATGAAGGCATCTCGCGCTCAGGCGCAATTTTGGACTTAGGCATTGACGCAGGGGTCCTGGAAAAATCCGGCTCATGGGTCACGTTTGGCAGTGAAAAGATCGGCCAGGGCAGGGAATCGGCAAGAGAGTTTTTGAGGAGCAATGCAAAGGTCACTAATGAGATAGAGAAAAAGATCAGGGAATCCTTGCTAGCGAAGTCTCCTGCTAAGAGATAGCGTGGAGGTTTCGTGAGGAGGTTTCGTAAAGTTGCGTTAAGTTTCGTTAGGTTGCGTAAGGTTGCATTACAACGTTTGAATTCTCGCTCTTTGTAACTTTACGAAACGTTACGAAACTTCACGAAACCTAACGCAACATCCACACACAACCTCCACATCAAATGTCTTATATTATTGGAGGAAACGCAAGTATGCGAACTAAGATATTTATTTTTATTATTGCAGTAGTTTGTATAGCATGCGTCGCAAGTGCCCAGCCGGCGCAGGAGGCGCTTGATCTGCAGGATTCATTTGTCAAGGTCTCAAAAGAGGTCGGGCCAGCTGTTGTTAGTATAAGCATTGAACAAGTAGAGCATTATCAGACCAGATATTATCCATTTGCGGAATTCCGGGATGATTTTTTCAAGGATTTTTTTGATGACTTTTTTGTGGCCGGCCCTGACAGGGAGTTTAAGCGCGTAGGCCTTGGTTCAGGTGTTATTATAGATAAGGAAGGATATATCCTTACAAATGAACATGTGGTCGGCAGCGCAGACAAGATCACTGTGACCCTTCCTGATGGAAGGGAATTTAAAGGCCAACTGACAGGCTCAGATGTGCATTCGGATCTCGCGGTTGTTAAGATCGAGCCAAAAGGCGATCTCCCTGTTGCGAGGCTTGGCGATTCGGATAAGGTAAAAATAGGCCATTGGGCGATCGCGATCGGTAATCCATTCGCGTTCGCTGTAAAAAATCCTGAACCAACCCTTACTGTGGGTGTAGTGAGCGCATTGCATAGAAGCCTTCCAAGGACAGATAAAAGGGCAAGAGAATATTCTGATTTAATACAGACTGACGCGGCTATAAATCCAGGCAACAGCGGTGGGCCTCTTGTGAATATCCATGGAGAGGTGATAGGCATAAATGTAGCGATATTTACTTTAAGCGGCGGGTCTGAGGGTATAGGCTTTGCAGTGCCTGCTAATACAGCCAAGAGGATCATGGAGGACTTGAAACAAGGCCGAGAGGTTCTTTACGGTTGGCTCGGTGTGATCATACAGGATGTTGATTCTGACTTGGCTGGGTATTTTGGATTGGATAGTAAGTTTGGGGTTCTGATCTCAAGAATTTTAGAAAATAGCCCTGCTGAAAAGACCGGGTTGAAGCCAGGAGACATAATCGCGTCTTTTGACAATGAGAAGGTAAGAAACACACAGGACCTGATCAGGATGGTGTTGAAAAAGGATATTGGCGAAAAGGCAAAACTTGGCATAATAAGAAAAAGAGAGATCCATACTTTTGAGGTAGAGATAGGGCAAAGGCCTGATGGAAAAACTATGCTGGCAGAGAAAAAAGAAAAAGCGGAAACAGAATCTGTAGATAGCAAATTTTGGAGAGGACTTGAGGTCTCTGAGATCTCGCCTGAGATGGCGAGCCGTTTTAAGCTGAGCACGAATACAGGTGTGATCGTCATTAATGTAGAACCAGGCAGTTCTGCTGAGAGATCCGGTATACGCTCAGGAGATGTGATTTACGAGATCAACCGGGTGCAGATCAAGGGTTTGAAGGACTATAAAGATGCGATCAGAGATGTTTCAGGTGACGTGTTGGTCGGGACGTATAGAGGATATGTGGTTATAAAGGAGAGGTAGTTTCGAGGTCAAAAAAGCCGAGGCTGGACCTCGGCTTTTTTTTGAGCCGAGGTCCAGCCTCGAACAAGCGGTATGAAAGCAGACGAAATACGTAAGCGGTTTTTAAAATTTTTTGAGGAACGCGGACACAAGATCTATCCAAGCGATTCACTTGTTCCTGCCAATGATCCCAGCCTTCTTTTTACAGGCGCGGGTATGAATCAATTTAAAGAAGAGTTTCTCGGCAGGGTCAAGGGCCCGAGAAGGGCTGCGACATGCCAGAAGTGTTTGCGCACAGGCGACCTTGAGAATGTGGGAAAGACGCCTGATCATCATACGTTTTTTGAGATGCTTGGGAATTTTTCATTCGGCGACTATTTTAAGAAAGAGGCAATAAAGTGGGCCTGGGAGTTTCTGACGCAGGAACTATGCCTCAAGGAAAAAGACCTGTGGGTCTCAGTGTATAAAGATGATAGCGAGGCATATAATATTTGGAAGAATGAGATAAAGATACCTGCGAAAAAGATCCTAAAATTAGGAGAAAAGGATAATTTCTGGCCTGCTAGCGCGCCGAGTCAGGGTCCGAACGGGCCATGCGGCCCATGTTCTGAGATTTTCTACGGAGGCCCGGATGGCGTAGAGGTGTGGAATCTTGTTTTCACGCAGTTTAACAGGCAGGATGGCGGAAAATTAGAGTCACTGCCAAATAAAAACATAGATACTGGCATGGGGCTTGAGAGGATCGCAAGGGTCATGCAGGGCAAGAAAACGAACTTTGAGATAGATTCGTTTCAACCTATCATAAGAGCTATAGAGGATATTTTGCCAAAGCACAATGATCAGAAAAAGGTTAATGCAATAGCGGATCATATTCGTGCCGTGAGTTTTGCTATAGGAGATGGCGTATTGCCATCCAATGAGGAAAGAGGCTATGTAATCCGGAAATTGATCAGAAAGGCGTTCTGGTATGGCCGTTCTCTGGGCCAGGAAGAACCATTTCTCTACAAGATAGTACCTGTGGTTACAGGTGCCATGAAAAAGCCTTATCCTGAGCTCACAAAAGAAAGAGAAGACATAGCGCAAGTGGTTCTGGCAGAAGAAAAAAGATTTAAGAATACTATTGAAGATGGCCTTGCAAAATTAAATGAGATGATAGCTGGTTCTTCAGGCGTTATTGCTGGAGAAGATGCGTTTAAGCTATACGATACCTATGGTTTTCCTTTGGAGTTGACGCAGGAGATCGCGACTGCGGAGAAAGTGAAGGTGGATCTTAAGGGTTTTGAAAAATGCATGGAAGACCAGCGCGTTAGGTCACGTACATCCAGCAAGATAAAAGGTTCGATATTTAAAGGCGATGCAAAGTTAAAATTGCCTAATGAAAGTATTTTTGTAGAAAATGAGAAAGAACTCGAGACCGAAGTCTTACAAGTGTCAGAAAGCTTTATTTTTTTAAAAAAGACAAATTTTTACGGGGAAAAAGGCGGCCAGGTAGGCGATACAGGTGTGCTGATCAAGAATGGAAAGGTCATAGCAGAGGTTACAAATGCGATTGATATTGCTGGAAGAGTCCAGCATCAGGTAAAGATGAAAACAGCCGCGTTAAAACCAGGTGATAAAGTAGTGGCAAGGATAGACGTAAAACGCAGAGGCCAGGTTAGAGAAAATCATACAGCTACGCATCTTTTGCACAACGCCTTAAGAAAGGTGCTGGGGCAGCATGTAAAGCAAGCCGGTTCTTTGGTCGCGCCAGATCATCTGAGATTTGACTTCACGCATTTTAAAGCGCTTACAGGCGATGAGCTTTCAAGGGTAGAGGATCTTGTGAATGAAAGAATAAAAGAGGATAGCCTGGTGTGCGTTAAAGAGCTTTTATTGGAAGAGGCAAAGAAGCAGGGCGTGATCGCGCTTTTTGGAGAAAAATACGCGGATACCGTGAGAATGGTTTCTGTGGGCGAATATAGCAAGGAATTATGCGGCGGCACGCATGTAAGGCATACAGGAGAGATCACCAGATTCAAGATCCTTTCAGAGTCTTCCATAGCAGGCGGAGTAAGAAGGATCGAGGCTATTACAGGAGACGCGGCAAATAAAAAGATCCAGGAAAGCGCAGACCTGGTAAAAGAAATAGCGGATGAATTAAAGACATCGCCGGATAATATACTGAAAGAAATAGAAAAATTGACAAAGAGGCTTAAGAAGATAGAGAAAGATTTGAATACTGTCAGCGATAGATTTACTTCCTCGAACATTGATGAGATATTGAAAGATACAAAGAAGATCAAGGGCCGTGATGTTATTGTCGCGGAGATCAGCAATGTGGATATGGCTATGCTGAGAAAGACAGCTGATACTATAAAGGGCAGAATAAAAGAATCAGTCTTTGTCCTGGCCTCTGAAAAGGATGGGAAGTTTTCAATGGTTGTCAGGGGCCATGCTGGCATGGACGCTGTTAAGATATTGAATGAGATAGGTTCAGGTTTTGGCATAAAAGGCGGCGGCAGGTCAGATTTTGCCCAGGCAGGAGCCAAATCAGGGCCTAACATTAAAGCAATCTTAAAAAAAGCACAGGAAGTAATACTGAAAACATTGGAGGTTTCGTAATGTTGCGTTATGTTTCGTTAGGTTGCGTAAAGTTGCATTGTCTTTTTGTAACTTCACGAAACCTCACGAAACTTTACGAAACTTCACGCAACATTTAATTGAGGAGTATTTATGAAAATATCGAAACTTTCCAGTAAAGAAATGCAAAAATTATACGGGAGATATTATTGCAATAAAAAACGCGTGACAGAAAAGGTGCGCAGGATCGTAGATGACGTAAGAGAGAATGGCGACAAAGCTGTCATCAGGTATACTCGGAGATTTGACAGGGTAAAGCTCTCTCCAAAAGATCTAAAGGTAAGCGCGAATGAGATCAATGGCTCGTACCAGAATATAGACACCGGTCTTATATCAAGCCTCAAGACCATAATCGGAAATATAGAAAAATTTCACAGAAAACAATTACCAAAGCCATGGAAGATAAAAAATACAGACGGTATTCAGCTGGGAGAGATATTCAGGCCTATTGAAAGCGTTGGCATATATGTGCCAGCAGGCACAGCGCCGCTTGTCTCAAGCGTGTACATGAGTGTTCTGCCAGCAAGGATAGCTGGTGTGAAAAAGATAATACTCGCGACTCCTCCGACAAAATTTGGCAATGTTGATCCTCACATACTCGCAGTGGCGAACCTCTTAAAAGTGGACGAGGTTTACAAAATAGGCGGCGCGCAGGCAATAGCTGCTCTTGCATTCGGTACAAAGACAGTGCCAAAGGTGGATAAGATCGTGGGGCCAGGCAATGACTATGTTACCGAGGCAAAGCGCCAGGTGTATGGTTATGTTGATATAGATATGCTTGCAGGTCCGAGCGAAGTCGTAATACTGGCAAATCAGTTTTCAGATAAGGATTATGTAATAGAAGATATGCAGGCGCAGGCAGAGCACTTAAAGGGCCTTGCAATCCTTGTTACTACATCAAAGAAATTCGCCCGCGCAATGAGAAAAGAAGTGGGCAAGGGTTATATTGTGCTGGTAAAAAATCTCCAGCAGGCGGCAGAGGTTATAAATAGGATCGCGCCTGAACATCTTGAGGTGTTTATAAAAAACCCCAACAGGATCTTGAAGTTCATTAATAACGCAGGCGCAGTGTTTATAGGGCCATATTCGCCTGTATGTGTAGGAGATTATGTGGCAGGTCCGAGCCATGTCTTGCCAACAGGCGGCACAGCCAGGTTTTTCTCAGGGCTTAGCGTACGCTCTTTTCTAAAGAGCACACACACGATCTCGTATTCCAAAAAGGCGCTCGAAAGAGAGAAGGAAGCGATCGAGAAGATCACTAAGATAGAGGGACTGACAAAGCATTTGGAATCGTACAGAGTCAGGTTTAGGTAACATGAATATTCGGAAGTTACAAGAGGTTACAGGATGTTACAAGATGTTACATGAGGTTGCATTAAAAACATTGGCATCCATGCTTTGTAACTTCCTGTAACTTTCTGTAACCTCTTGTAACTTCATGTAACCTCCGAATGTAACATTAGATGTCATTTATTGTATGCAAATTATTGACTTAGGTCTGACTGATTTTACAGAGGCGTACCGGTTTCAGATAGAGCTTGTAAAAAAGGTTTCGCTGGGGATCTGTGAAGATGCTTTACTTATAACAGAGCATAACCCAGTTATAACAATAGGCAGAACTGGCTCAGAGCAGAATATATTCAGGCGCGATATCCATGTGATTCGCGCTGATAGAGGCGGTGATGTTACATATCACGGCCCTGGTCAGCTCATAGCTTATCCTATATTTAAACTGGAAAACGAGAGTCGCGATATACATAGGTTTTTAGAGTTCCTGGAAGAGACAGGAAGCGCCTTTTTAGCGCAATACGGAATTTTTACAGAAAAAAGGCCTGGGTTCAGAGGCATTTGGGCCGACAATAAAAAGATCGGTTCCATAGGCATAGGCGTAAAAAAATGGGTCACGTATCACGGCCTGGCCATAAATATCAACACTGACCTTATGCCTTTTTCATTTATCAGGCCATGCGGCATTGAAGGTGTGGAAATCACGTCATTAAAAAGTTTATTGCGGCGCGAAATAGACATGGATGATGCTAAAGACAGGCTTAT
Organism: Candidatus Omnitrophota bacterium; assembly: GCA_018818505.1. Next base: position 9,605 of record JAHIRR010000271.1, read on the forward strand.
CTCGACATTCAAAGAGGTTTCCTTATTGGCTGAGACAGTCAGTAAGAATCGATAAAAATACAGCAGAGACCAGGGAGCTTTTGCGTGGTTTAAATATTAATACAGTATGCCAAAGCGCGCAGTGCCCTAATATATATGATTGTTTTTCAAGGCGCAAGTGCACATTTTTGATACTGGGTAATCACTGCACACGTTCGTGCAGATTTTGCGCGATTAAGACAAATAGGGTTCTACCTTTACCGGATAAAAAAGAGCTCTTTGATATAAGAGAGGCGGTTAGAAAATTAGGACTTTGCAGCGTGGTCATAACCTCTGTTACGCGTGATGACCTGGAGGATGGCGGCGCAGGCCATTTTGCAGATTGCATTAAGATCTTAAGGGAGTCTAACAGCGATTTAAGGATAGAAGTGCTTGTTCCTGATTTTCTTGGGAAGCGTGATCTGATAGACAAAGTTATTCTTGCAAAACCTGATATCTTTTCGCATAATATAGAGACTGTGCCTAGGTTATATAATAGAGTCAGGCCGCAGGCAGATTATAAGAGATCGCTGGATCTTATAAGATACGCAAGCGCACGAGTTACAACAAAGAGCGGCCTAATGGTAGGGCTTGGCGAGACTCGAGACGAGGTCCG
>JAHIRR010000272.1 GCA_018818505.1 Candidatus Omnitrophota bacterium
CACATGTGTCATTGCGAGCGAGCCGAAGGCGAGCGAAGCAATCTCTTCGACGGAGACAGAGATTGCTTCGTCGCTCACTCCGTTCGCTCCTCGCAATGACACGGCTATGCACCCCCGATAACTCACCCATTACATCGCAATAATATATTCTATTGACAACTAGTTATATTTTGGTATAATATTTTTCACAATCAAATACTGATCTTCGGGACGGGGTGGAATTCCCCACCGGCTGTAAGTCCCGCCCTTTTGTTTAGTGTGTCTCGCATCGCGAATACATCATCAATTTACATTGTGTATCGCTTATTTATTAGCGAAGCGCCTTAAACAAAAGGGCGGGATAAAGTCAGCGAGCCGTTCGCTTATGGCGAATGTGAGCAGATCCGGCGTAATTCCGGAACCGATAGTTAAAGGCTAGATGGGAGAAGACAAGAACGCTATGTTACCCGAAGATAATCTTCGGGTTTTTTAATGAGCACATCATTAGAGATTGCTTCGCTTCGTCCCGCCCTTTTTGAAGAAAGGGCGGGGCTTCGCTCGCAATGACAGATGAGGATATGATATGAGATTTAATGATATTCAAGATGTGATTTCGGATTTTAGAAAAGGCAGGATGGTCATTGTCATAGATGACGAGGACCGTGAGAATGAAGGAGATCTTGTTGTTGCTGCCAGGTTTGCTGACAAAGATGCCATAAATTTTATGATAAAACATGGCAGGGGCTTGGTCTGCGTGCCTATGGCGGGTAAGCGTTTGGATGAATTAGGCCTGCATCCTATGTTCGAGGATAATCAGGATCCTTATAAGACTGCGTGGGCTATTTCTATTGATGCGAAAAAAGGCGTTAAGACAGGTATATCTGCGCATGATCGATCAGTTACTGTGAAAGCGCTTATAAATTCAAGAACGAGACCCAGTGACCTTGTGCGGCCTGGCCATGTATTTCCTCTTCGTGCAAAAGAGGGTGGCGTGTTGACACGCGCAGGTCATACAGAGGCCTCAGTGGATCTTGCAATGCTTGCCGGGCTTTATCCAGCCGGAGTTATATGCGAGATAATAAATGAAGATGGCACAATGGCGCGTACGCCTGAGCTTATAAAATTTTCAAAGAGACATGGATTAAAGATCTGTACGATCGCGGATTTGATAGAATTCAGGAGGCGTTCAGAGAAGCTTGTAAAACGTATTGTTTCGACCCAGATCCCAACGGAATTTGGAAAATTTAAATTGCATATGTACGAATCTGTCATAGATGGGTCTCATCATGTCGCGCTTGTGAAAGGCGGCCTCAGCGTGAATGGCCCTGTGTTCGTGCGTGTTCATTCAGAATGCCTTACAGGTGATATCTTTGGTTCAAAGAGATGTGATTGTGGAGAACAGTTAAGACAGGCAATGAAGATCATAGATCAGAAAGGCAGCGGCGTACTCCTTTATATGAGGCAGGAAGGCAGAGGCATAGGCCTTATGAACAAGATACGGGCGTATGCCCTGCAGGATAAAGGCCTGGATACAGTTCAGGCTAACGAAGCGCTTGGCTTTAAGCCAGATCTGAGGGATTATGGCATAGGCGCGCAGATACTCGTGGATCTGGGCCTGAAAAAAATAAATCTCATGACTAATAATCCAAAAAAGATCGTAGGGCTTGAGGGATATGGGCTTGAGATTGTCAGGAGAGTCCCTCTTGAGATAGAGCCAACACATTCGAACAAGGGCTATCTAAGGACGAAGAAGGAGAAAATGGGGCATAAATTGGTGAAGTGTGGCTAATTGGAGGTTGCGTAAGGTTTCGTAAGGTTTCGTAATGTTTCGTGAAGTTGCAAAAGCAACCTTACGCAACCTAACGAAACCTAACGCAACTTTACGAAACATCCACGTTAGCTATGCAAAGCATTAAAAGGAGGCAGGAGATGGTGAAGACTATTAGTGGACAGTTAGTTGTAAAGGGGAAGAAGTTTGGGATAATCGCTTCCAGGTTTAATGATTTTATTACCAATCGTCTTCTTGAAGGATGCGTGGATACGCTTTTGAGGCATGGCGCAAAAGATAGCGACCTGAGCGTAGCATGGGTGCCTGGCGCGTTTGAGATAACGCTTCTTGCGCAGAGAATGGCAAAGTCCAAAAAGTACGACGCAATAATATGCCTGGGTACTGTTATTAGAGGCGCGACCCCGCACTTTGATTACATTGCGAGCGAAGCGGCAAAGGGCATCGCGCATGTATCTTTTGCTACAGGCGTGCCCGCAATATTCGGCATAATCACGGCTGATTCTATTGAACAAGCAATAGAAAGGGCTGGCACAAAGGAAGGCAATAAGGG
>JAHIRR010000273.1 GCA_018818505.1 Candidatus Omnitrophota bacterium
ATCGCGAGACCAGATCTCGATTCTGTTTGAAACGCCGATTATATATACATCTTTTTTGATATTAGCGTAATTTTTTAAATAAGAAGGGACGAGGATCCTCCCCTGTTTATCAGGTACGACTTCGCACGCGCCTGAAAAATAGAGCCTATTGAATCGCCTGTGTTCTGATTTTGTAAATGACATGGATTTAAATTTCTGTTCCTGTGTTTTCCACTCATCTTCTCCAAACATAAATAAACATTTGTCAAGTCCGCGGGTAATAAAAAAGCGCTCAATATAATGTTCCTTGAGCGCGTCTCTAAATTTAGAGGGGACTATAAGCCTGCCTTTTCTATCCAATGCGTGTTCAAACTCCCCGTAAAACATTTATGCCTCACTTCGTTCGGCAATACACAGATGATCACAGATTTGTGATTATTGCTATGCTTTACAGATGATCACAGATAACGCAATCTGTGTTCATCTGTATCTTTTCATCTGTGATCATCTGTGTATAAAAACATGGCTTCCTCCACTTCACTCCACTTTACACCACTTAGCAACTAAAAGTTTACACGAATGACGTTTTTATGTCAAGGTAAAACTTCGCTTTTTTTAACTTCTACAATATGATGGGGTTATGAAGCTAGCGGTATGCTAAATGTGGGGTGATCAGCCTGCCTTGCGGATGGTTCGACGCGCTCGCTCTGCTCGCTTGCTCACCATTGCTTTGCGAATGTCCTTTTGGATCTGCTTTCGCAGCGCTTCAACGGATTTAAATCTTCTCTCATTTCTTATCTTTCTTTTAAATATTATCTCTACATCTTTCCTATATATAGTTTTTTTAAAATTAAATACATGCAGCTCAATAGTAGGATCTATATTTTCGCCAAATGTAGGCCTGGTGCCAATATTCAAAATGCCCTTGTGGATCCTGTTGGAAATCTTTGCATCTACGCTATAAACTCCGCTCGGCGGAATCGCCTCGTGATGTGGATCGATATTTGCTGTTGGAAATCCAAGTCTTCTTCCGACGCGTCTGCCTTTTACAACAGTGCCAAAGACTGTGACAGGCCTGCCCAGCATAAGCGACGCATTCCTTAAGTCTCCTTTTTCGATTTTCTGGCGGATCCTTGTGCTGGAAATAGAACGGCCTTTTGATTTAAGGGCCTTGACTTCAAATACCTTAAAACCGTATCTTTTCAAAAGCGCAGCAGCGCCTCTACCCTTATGGCCAAAACTAAAATTTTCTCCGAGGACGAGAATATCTATTTTAAATTTGCGCATTAAAATTTTAGTTATAAATTCATCTCCGGAAAGTCGTGAGAACTTTCTTGTAAATCTTATAACTTTAAGAAAATCTATGCCAAAATCTTTTATCAATGTGAGCCGGTGACTTAACGAGATCAAAAGCGGGATCTTTGATTTTAGGATATTGCGAGGGTGCGGGTCAAAGGTTATAAGAAGACTTTTTGCGTTATTGCGGGACGTTTCTTTATAGAGTTTTTTTAATATCTTCTGGTGCCCTCGATGAACACCGTCAAATATCCCTATACTGGCTGCGAACTTATTGAATGTCTTTTTCATTGATATCGTCCAGGGGACGAGCCTCTTTCAGGGAAAATCTCCCTGACTGTGTCCTTTTAAGCGCTGACATGTGCGCAGGATAACCTAAGGACCTGCCTATATCCTCGCACAATGTCCTTACGTATGTGCCTTTTGAACACTTCACGCGAAAAATAACCTCAGGCGGAGCGAATTCCAGAAGTTCTATCTCGTGTATTGTTATGGGGCAGGGTTTTCTCGGGACAGTTTTGCCTTTACGCGCGAGTTGATATAATTTCTTTCCTTTGTATTTTTTTGCAGAGACCATTGGCGGTATCTGTTCTATGTTTCCCCTGAAACTCTCCAGCGTCTTTCTTACAGTATCAATGTCTAAACCATTTACATCTTTTTTTTCAAGGACCTTACCAGTAGCATCCTGTGTGTCTGTAGATCTTCCAAAAAAAAGCGTGGCGACATACTCCTTATCATCCTTTAAAAATGTTTCTGCTGACTTTGTGGCGCGGCCTACCAGCATCACAAGCACGCCTGTAGCCATCGGGTCAAGCGTACCTGCATGGCCAACGCGCCTTATCCCAAACCTTCGCCGCACAACATCCACCACATCATGCGAGGTTATACCTTTTGGTTTGTCTATCACCAATATTCCATCCATAAAACTGAAAAGTAGACAAATCAGTCTAGACAAATCAGTCACTGACTGATTTGTCTACTTTAGCTGTGTCAGCAGGGCTTTGGCCTGGGTCAGTACCTTTTTTTCGACTTCTTCCATCTTGCCAAATACGGTACAACCACTTGCTGTAGCGTGGCCTCCGCCTTTAAAAAATGAAGCAAGCTTATTTACATCTGCCTTGCCCTTGGAGCGGAAGCTTACCTTTATCCTGTTCTCTGTGCCTGTTTCTCTGAAAAATGCCGCGATCTCTACGCCACCTATAGAACGCGCAAAATTTATTATACCCTCTGTGCCTTCCAGCGATGCCTTTGTATTCTTGAGCATCTCCTTTGTAACCCAGAGCCACGCGATCCTTCCATCCTCTGACACCTTCAGTGTCTGAAGCGCATAACCCAGTAAACTTGTATCCTGAAGACTGCTTGTCTCGTAGATCCTGCTATATATGTCATAAGGCGCTACACCTATATCCATCAATTCCGCTACAATCTTGTGGGTCTTTGAAGATGTATTGGTGTATTTAAATGAGCCTGTATCCATCATGATCGCCACATACATAGCTACAGCTTCGTCATATTCTATCTTTAATTTAAATTCTTTAAACAATTCAAATACCATCTCACCCGCGCTCGAGGTCTTTGCATCCACCCAGTTATGCTGGCCAAAATTCTCATTGGAGATATGATGATCTATATTTATAACCACCTTGTCTTTTGTTACATACTCTGAGGCCTTTCCAAGACGGCTCATGTCCGGACAATCCAGAATAACTGCTGCCTGGAAATCAACATTGTGAGGCAATTCTTTTAAAACACCGTCTACGCCATTCATGAATCGCAATATATGCGGCACAGGGCTCTCGTTTACGATTATGGCCTTTTTCCCCAGCCTCTTTAATAAAGACGCGAGGGCGATCTGGCTCCCCACAGAATCGCCTTCAGGATTTATGTGGGCTGAAATAAAGAATGTGTCAAATTTTTTTATAATTTTTTTAATCGCTTTTGCGCTCATCTCTTAACCTCTCAAATGTTTTTTCAAGTTCCGTGGCATATTCAGCTGATTTATCGAGTCTAAATGAAAGTTCTGGCACATATTTTAACTTCAACCTTGCTCCGACAAGCCTACGAATATAACCTGTCGCGCTCTCGATCCCCTCGAGACAGGCTTCTTGTTTTGATTCATCGCCAAGCACGCTAAAATAGACCTTTGCATACCTCAGGTCACCGGTAAGATCGATCCTGGTAATCGTGACAAAACCTATACGCGGATCCTTCAGCTCCTCCCGCAATATTATAGAAAGCTCTTTCATTAACTGCTTCTGCACCCTGTCCGCCCTAACACCCATATCCTATCCTCCCTAGATCAACCTGGAAAATGCCTCCAGGCATTTTAACGCATTTTTTTCTTTTAGAAACAATTCTATCTCTTTCTTGATCCTTCCGCGATTCACCTCTCCTAAGAAACCAGCTGCTACTGCTTCTTTCATCAGGCCTTTTGTGTGTGAATCTATCTTAAAATTTAATCTGGTAGAAAATCTGACAGCCCTGAATATCCGCGTAGGGTCATCCATAAAGCTCTTGTCATGCATAACTCTTACAATACCTTTTTTTAGATCCCCCAAGCCGCCATAAAAATCAACCAGCTCTCCGAAATCCTTCTTATTTATAACTATGGCCATGGCGTTTACAGTAAAATCCCTTCTGAACAGATCCTCTTTTATTGTCGCTGGCTCC
>JAHIRR010000004.1 GCA_018818505.1 Candidatus Omnitrophota bacterium
TAGGTACTTCTATTCTTCTTCAATCCGGCATCTAATTTCATCATCAATTTCATTGCGCTTGTGCGCTTTAACGCGCACGTAAAAACACCGCTATACCTTGCTTTTATGAAACGCTTTACTACGCTCGGGATAAATTCATTCGGAAGATTCGGGAGCGCGACAAAAATACCGTCGTATTTATCCTTTAACTTTATAATCTCGCCTATGGGATCCTTTGAGGGCTTGGATTTTCCCAAATCCGACGCAGTTATGCCTTTTTCAGAATATAGATAACCCTCGGAATCACAGATCGCGACGACCTTAGCGTCTTTTTTCTTAGCCGCAACATCCAAACACGCCTTACCCAATCCCCCTGCTCCTAATACTGCGATTTTCATGCATCCTCCCTTCTAAAGTAGACAAATCAGTCACTGACTGTTTTGTCTACTTTAGGCTGAACCCCAAGTCTTTTACCATCTGCAGATCCTGCTCAACAGATCTGCCTTTTGTGGTTAAATAACCTCCTATTATCATGCCGTTCGCGCCTGCCATGAATGCCATTGCCTGCATGTCACGCAGGCCTGATTCCCTGCCGCCTGCTACCTTTATAATAGCATTCTGCAGGACCAGCCTAAAAACCGCTACTACCTTTATGATTTCCCATGGTAAAAGCGGCTCAATAGTCTCAAGCGGCGTGCCTTTTCTTGGATTAAGTATATTTATTGGCACGCACTTGACGCCAAGCGCCTTCAAAGTAAACAAAAGTCTCAGCCTATCCTCGGCACTCTCGCCAAGGCCTATAATACCGCCGCAGCACGGCCCAATCCCAGCATCCTTTAACACATCTATCATATCCAATCTATTCTTATAAGAATGCGTCGTGCAGATCTCTTTATAAAACCCTTCTGAGGTCTCAAGATTATGATTATATCTGTCAATACCCAGCTCTTTCAGCTCTCTGACCATAACTTTCTCGAGCCTGCCAAGCGAACAATCTACCTTTATACCTACTTCCTGTTTGATCTTCGAGATTGCCTTTTTTATATCCTCAAATTCTTTCCTGGTCGGGGCCTCTCCGCTAATCACAATGCAAAAATTAACAGCGCCTATATCTCTCGCTCTTTTAGCCGCCTTGACCATTTCCTCTACGCTAACCAGAGAATAGGCCTGGCAACCCGTGTTATGCCTTGCGGATTGCGCGCAAAATTTACAATCCTCTGAACACAGCCCACTTTTTGCATTTATCAAAGAACAAAGATCTATCTTCTCGCCGCAAAATCTTCGCCTAATAGTATCAGCGGCACGCATAAGAAAAGGCAAACCCTCTCTATCTGCATCTAAGAGAATCCTTGCCTCTTCAAAGCCCAACTCTTTGCCAGACAAAACACTATCTAAAATAGACTGCATCATGCGAGTTTAAACCTGTTCCACCGCGTAGGTGGAATTAATTCCACCTACGCGGTGGAACAGGTAACTATATTTTAACTCGGATTTGGGAATTGTCAACCTAAGTGTAGGGTTAGGTTAACGATTGGCAGGAAGAGCGTTCTATGAGCTCGCACGGAAGTATGATCCGCTTATTGCCTTTGATCTTTCCTGTAATGATCTTGTGCAGTGTCTCTGTGGCTATGACAGCCATCTTGTGCAAGGGCTGCCTTATTGTAGTAAGGGCTACTGGAGAAAAATTCAGGGCGAGCTGGTTATCGTCGAACCCCATCACAGAGATATCTTCAGGTACATTGACCCCGCTCTCAAGCAAGACCTGTATAGCGCCCACAGCCATTTCGTCACTCGCGGCAAATATGGCTGTAGGAGGAGTCTTCATCTTTATAAGCTCCTTTGTGGCCCTGATCGCAGAGTCCCTTCCAAAGTCTCCGTATTTTATAAAATTTTTCCTTTTCTCTATTCTTTTCTTTTCAAGGCCTTTTAAGTATCCATCCAGCCTGTCAATGGCCACCTGCGATTTTAACTCACCTGTGATCGTGGCGATCTTTATGTGCCCAAGCTTAGCAAGATAGTCTACTGCTTTGATCGCCGCATTGAAATTATCAATAGAAACACAGCTCACTGGCAGATCCCTGGTCAAATAATTCATGATCACGCACGGTATATCGATCTTAAGCACATTATCTACCTGTTCTTCGTTTCCTATGATATCAGAAAATATCACTCCCTCGAGCGCCGAGGTATTTAAAAATGTCTCTCCGTTGGTGATGTGTAAAAGTAGGTCCAGTTTTAATCTCTCTACGCCTGCGCCAATGCCCTGCAAGATCTGCAGCGCA
>JAHIRR010000274.1 GCA_018818505.1 Candidatus Omnitrophota bacterium
TGCATGTAAATACCAGATTATGTGAGGACTTGATAGATAAATACGACAAGATAAGCAGGCAACTCTATAAACTAGCCTTGGCTTGGAGCAACTTTAACGGACGTAACCGCTGACGTAACCCTAACCGATACGGGCTTCGTCACCGCAACCGTTACCGTATAACGGGAGAAGTAAATTACTTTAAATAAGGCAAGATCGCTGTGTTCCAGAGGTTTTTGGATTTGAGGATCAGTTCGATGAGTTCGCGGACTGCGCCTTTGCCGCCGTGTTTTTGGGTGGTGTAGTGGCTGATGTTTCTCACTTCTTCCACTGCGTTTGGAGGGGCTACGGCAAGGCCGGCTCGCTTTATTAAGGGCAGATCGAGTAAGTCATCGCCCATGAAACAAACCTCTTCGTCTTTCACGTGGAATTTTCTTAAGACCTTTTTGTAGATGCCTAATTTATGATGATTTGAATATACTTCCGCGACATGCATGTCCTTTGCCCTTTTCAGGACCGCCTTTGTCTTTTTAGCAGTAATGATGACTGTCTTTATGCCTGCTTTACGAAGAAGAAATACACCCAGGCCATCGTTTACATTGAAAAACTTCAGCTCGTCGCCAAAGTTATCATAGACAATGCGGCCGTCAGTCAATACACCATCTACATCCAATATAAGCAGTTTTATTTTCTTTGCGCGTTCCTCTATCATTTTACCTACTTTATTACAAAAGGTATATTAACGGCAGAAAGTCTTTGTTGTTCTCTATCTGCCTTTCTATCTAACGTATATTTAAGATTTAATTCAACAAATCTAAGATAGCCATTCATTGATAAAGGTTTCGCATAAGTGACTTTCTGTTTAATAATAGGGAATTTTGGATATTTCACTCTACACCAGTCCTGCCTTTAGAAGGTCCTGCACGTCCACCAGGCCTATTGCGCGGCCTTTTTCATCTACTATTGGTATTTCGTCTATCTTATACTCTCGCAAAATCCTGAGCGCCTCTACTGCAAGACGGCCTTTTTTCAGGGCCTTTGGATTTTTTGTCATCATGTCTTTTACTTTTTTCTTTGAAGGGTCATGCCCTTCCTCTAAGTGCCTTCTTAAATCGCCGTCTGTAAAGATGCCTTTGAGCTTTCCGGCTTTATCAACTATTGTCGCGCTTCCAGCCCGGGCTTTTGTGATCTTTAAAAGCACGCTCTTTACTTTCGCATTTTCTTTTACTATTGGATTTTGAGCGCCTTTTCGCATTATATCTTCTACCTTTAATAGGAGTTGTTTCCCAAGGCTTCCGCCAGGATGTAAAAACGCAAAATCAGTCTTTTTAAAGCCTCGCTTATCGATCAAGGCAGCGCATAACGCATCGCCCATTGCGAGCATGGTGGTGGTGCTTGCCATTGGCGCAAGGCCAAGAGGACATGCCTCCTCCTTTATGGATACATCGAGTGTGGCATCGCTATTTTTGGCAAGGGTTGAACGCACGTTTCCTGTTACGGCGATGAGTTTTGCGCCGAGCTTTTTTATGTTTGGGATAAGGCGCACGATCTCTTCTGTCTCTCCGCTATTTGAGATAGCAACCACGGTGTCTTGTTTTCTCACGCGGCCAAGATCGCCATGAATCGCCTCTCCTGAATGCAGCCATAGGCTAGGCGTGCCAGTTGAGGCAAGCGTAGCAGAGATCTTGTTTCCAATAATACCTGCCTTACCCATGCCTGTTACAACTACCTGGCCTTTGCAGGCAAAGATAAGTTTGACTGCCTTCTCAAAGTCCTTGTTAATGCGGGAAGAGAGTCGTCTTATTGATTCTGCCTCGATTTTTAAGACTTGCCTTGCGCGTTTCTTTAGCATAAATAAAAGCTCGGTTGCGGTAAGGGTTACGAAGCCCGTATCGGTTAGGTCAGCGGTTAGGGTAACGTGACGTAACCAATGACGTAACCCTAACCGTTACGGGCATCGTCACCGTAGCCGTTACCGTAACCGTACAATGCTATCTATCCTCTTCACTTCCTTCAATAACTTTTCCAGCATCTTTAAATCAATCATATTCGGGCCGTCGCAGGGCGCCTTGTCAGGGTCATTATGGACCTCTAAAAACAAGCCGTCACAGCCCATTGCTACTGCTGCGCGTGCAAGGCCTGGTACAAACTGCCGCTCTCCGCCAGAGGCAGCGCCTTCGCCCACGGCTTCGCCGTGAGGCGAGCCGCCTGGAAGCTGCACGCTGTGAGTCGCATCATAGATCACAGGATAGCCATACCTGGCCAAGATCTGTAACGAGCGCATATCACTTATAAGATTATTATAACCGAATGTTGTGCCGCGCTCTGTAATAATAATATTTCTGTTTCCTGCTGATTCTATTTTTTCTATTACATTCTTAATATCCCAAGGCGCTAAGAATTGGCCCTTTTTTATATTTACTATTTTGGCTGCCTTTGCAATCTCCATTACAAAATCAGTCTGCCTGCACAAAAATGCGGGTATCTGGATAATATCCAGCACCTTTTTTGCCTCCTCCAGCTCAGTCCTGCAATGGACATCGCTCACAATAGGCACCCTGAGATCCTTTTTAATCTTTGCCAGAATCTCCAGACCCTTAGTAGCGCCGGGACCCCTGTAAGAATTTATGCTCGAGCGGTTCGCTTTATCATAGCTGGATTTAAAAATAAAAGGTATCTCCTGTTTTTTGCAGATCTCTTTTATTGCCTTTGCATGATCTATTGCGTGTTTTTCGCTCTCTATCACGCACGGCCCTGCGATCAGGACAATAGGATTTTTAGCGCCTATCTTTATGTTTTTTATCTTTATCTCTTTTGTCATATTCTATAAAAACTCGGTTACGGTAAGGGTTACGAAGCTCGTATCGGTTACGTCAGCGGTTAGGGTAACGTGACGTAACCGCTGACGTAACCCTAACCGTTACGGGCATCGCAACCGTAACCGTTACCCTAAAACTTTACAAGAAACTCAACTGCCTCGACCCTTTTACAAGCTCGGTTGCCTTAACCAAATCCTCAGGCGTATCTATGCCTACGGTATCATGTTTTGTCTCTATCACTTTTATCTTATAGCCATTCTCGATCACCCTGAGCTGTTCTAATTTTTCTATTTTTTCAAGCCTTGACTGCGGCAGGCTCTTAAAGGTAAAGAGAAAATCCTTAGTGTAAGCGTATAGGCCAATGTGCTTATAGTTGTTCGTTGTTCGGTTCTCGGTGTTCGCATTATATGGAATTGGGCTGCGCGAAAAATACAGTGCAAGGCCATTTCTGTCAAATACGACCTTTACCACATTCGGATTCACCAGTTCATGTCCGTCCCTGACCTTATGACAAATCGTTGCCATCTGTATTGTTTTATCCTTCTGAATGGCGCTCACAACATCATCTATCATTGCGGGATGCATGAGCGGCTCGTCTGCCTGGATATTCACCACGATATTTGCGTCAATAGAAGCTACTGCCTCAGTAAGCCTGTCTGAGCCGCTTTTGTGCGCCTTTGACGTGTATATGGCCTTTGCGCCAAACCCCTTAGCGGCATTATAGATCCGTTTATCGTCAGTCGCTATCAGAAGATCCTCTATTGCTTTTGACTTTTTTGCATTCTCCCATGTATGCTGGATCACTGGCTTACCGCAGAAATCCGCCAAGAGCTTGCCATCAAACCTCGTTGCCCCAAATCTCGCTGGAATTATCCCTATCGCTTCCATTAATATATTCTTTCTGTCATTGCGAGCGAAGCGAAGCAATCTCAAAAAATAGATTGCTTCGGCGCCTACGGCGCCTCGCAATGACATATCGATCTATTTCATTCTACTCAAAATCTCTTCCTGTGTCGCTACTGCAATACCGACCTTGCCTACTACAATTCCTGCCGCAGTGTTTGAGATGCGCGCCGCGTCAATCATGCTTGCGCCAGATGCAAGCGCCAGGGTAAAAGTACCTATAACTGTATCGCCTGCTCCTGAAACATCAAATACATCCTGCGCAAATGTGGGAATATGCGTAACGCGGCCGTTTTTTTCAAAAAGCTGCATGCCATCCTCGCCGCGCGTCATCAATACTGCTTCACACTTCAGTTTATTAAGCAATGCCTTGCCTATCCTGGCAATGCTATCCGCATCCTTTGCCTTTATCCCGACTGCCTGCGCTGCCTCATGATGATTCGGGGTAATCGCTGATACACCTTTATAATAATGAAAATGCTCTTCTTTGGGATCTACTGTCACTATTTTTTTATGTCGCCTGGCCAATCTCAAGACCTCCTGCAGAAGCCTTGGCGTCACAACACCCTTGCCATAATCCTCTATTATGATAGCATCGATCTCATCTATTATCTCCTTTACATAATCAATGATCTGCCCGATCAGGCCAATGCTCAAACCATCCATCTTTTCCTTGTCAATCCTCACGACCTGCTGATGATGCGCAATAATCCTTGTCTTCAGCGTAGTAGGCCTTTCGCTGTCAATGACTATGCCTCCCACATCCATGTCCTTCTTGGCGAGCTCGCTTGTAAGTATCCTGCCGCGCTCATCCATGCCCACTACGCCTGCCAGATACACCTTGCCGCCAAGCGCGTGAATATTATTCGCCACATTTGCCGCGCCGCCTGGCATAAATGATTCTGACTTCACCCGCACAACAGGGACCGGTGCCTCTGGCGAGATCCTCGATACATCGCCCCATAAAAATTCATCCAGGATCAGATCGCCTATCACTAAAACATTTGCCTTGGAAAATTTTGATATGATTTTTTTAAACTTATCTTTCTTCTTCATAATTTTTCAACAATCGCCTGCGCCAAAAGAGGTATCATTATCTCGTGGTGGCCAATAATGGTATAGCCCGCGCCTCCTGATTTTATAGGCCGCTTCACAACATTCTGATAGGGCCTGTAATGATTTATCATGTCAAAATTACACGCCGTGAAATTCTTGACCTTATGGCCGAGATTTCTCGCTACATTCAAGGCCTTTAAAAATACCTCTGGTAAGATCACTGAAGAACCAATATTCAATACCACTCCGCCGTCACCGAGCATCGAGACCACTTTTATAAGATCATGAAAATCCCTGAGCGAGGCCTCTCCCATATTGGCGCCATCGCAGCTCGCATGCTGGTGTATGATGTCAGTGCCTATCGCAATGTGCACAGTGGCTGGCACATCCTGTTTGACACAATTATATAAAAGGCTCAGATTCTTAAAAGACAATTTCTCTTCTTCTATTACCTGGCCTATTGCCTGGCCAGCGCCGATATCGCGCTCGACTGCCTCGCCGAACGCGCCGTTTAGATAAAGCGCTGTTTCTTTTACCATGCCAAAGCTTCCATCCTCGAGAGAATCCTCGACATCCTCTGAGGTCTTGCCGATAAGGGCGATCTCAAAATCATGGATCGCGCCAGAGCCATTCAGCGCAATAGCTGTAATCACCTTTTTCTTTATAAGCTCTATGATAATTGGATTAAGTCCGCATTTTATTACATGCGAGCCCATCATTGCTATTACAGGTTTTTTCTTCTTGTAGGCCAGGACAACTGCGTCTACGACTTCTCTAAAACTATTGCCAGCGAGTATCTCAGGAAAGGATTTAAGAAAATCAGAGAAAGACGCGCCTTTAGAAGGAGGTTTTGCAAAATCCTGGTGTCGAACCTTACTTTTCCTCTTTGATATAGGGCAGGTCTTAAGTCTGGTCAGATCTATCTGAAACCTGTCTCTAGGCATAGGGTATTCTAACACTACTCCTTTTCACTGTCAACCACGTTACAAATTCTAAGAACGCGAATAGACGCAAATCTAACGCGAATTATCGCAAATAA
>JAHIRR010000275.1 GCA_018818505.1 Candidatus Omnitrophota bacterium
GATACCAAGATGCCGAAAAAGATAATTCAGAAAAAATTAGGGGAGCTTCTTATTGAAAGAGGAGTTATTAATAAGCAGCAGCTCCAGCACGCGCTTGAGGCGCAAAAAGAAAAGGGCGGGCTCATTGGTCAAGTCCTTGTGGGCCTGAAGTATGCGACTGAAGAGGCTATTGCGCAGGCCTTGACCGCGCAATATGGGTTTCCATATCTACCTCTCGATAATTATGATATAGATTCGGAGATCGTTAAGATCGTGCCAAAGAATGTGGCCACGCAGTTTTGTCTTATCCCTGTGGATAAAATCGGCAATAACCTTACAATAGCGATGTCAAATCCCTTGAACAATCTCGCGATAGAAGACATAGAGCTTGTTTCAGGCTTGTGCGTCCAGATCTTTGTAAGCACGGCGACTGATATCAAGAATGCGATAAATAAGTATTATAAAAAATAAGCGTATTAAGTCAATTAGGTCAATTAAGGGTATCAAGGGATTAAGGGTTTAAGGGTAACCCCTTAATCCCCCTATTCCCTTATACCCCTAATTCCCTTAAAACGCCTAAAACGCTTAATACGCCTAAGTTATGTATTCTCTAAAAGAACGTCTTACCGAGATACTGATAAAGAATAAGATTATTACTGACGCACAGTTAAAAAAGGCCTTGAAGGTCCAGAAGCAAAAAGGAGGCTTGCTGAAGGATATTCTTGTTAATCTTGGATTCGCGAGCGAAAGAGATCTGATGGCAGCCTTAAGCCAGGGCTTAGGTATCCCGCCCATAGCGCTCTCCCGTTTTAAAATCGACCCTGAGATATTAAAACTAGTGCCAGCTGAGGCAGCGAAAAAATACCAGATCGTTCCTGTCTCTAAAGTAGGAAATATCCTTACGATAGCAACAGCTGACCCCCTGAATGTATTTGCAATAGATGATATCCGTTCGCTCACAGGATTTGAGATAGGCGCTATTATCGCATCGCAGAAGGATGTACAGGATGTGATAGATCAGCATTATGGCGGATATTCTCATGCGGCAATAGAAGAGCTGATGGAGGACATGAAAATTGCAGACCTTGAGATCATCAGGGCAGAAGCTGAAGAAACGATTGATTCTGCGCGGCTTTTTAAACTAGTAGAAGAGGCACCAGTAGTAAAATTAACGAATACAATTCTTGAAAATGGCATAAAGGCGCGATCGAGCGATATCCTGATAGAGCCAATGGAGAAATCCCTGCGCATACGATACAGAGTGGACGGGGTCCTGAAGACAATAGAGACTTTACCGAAAAATAGGCAGGAGTCTATTGTCTCAAGGATAAAGGTCATGTCCCGGCTGAATATTGCTGAGCGCAGGTTACCTCAGGATGGCCGTTTCAAAGTAAGGATAAAAGATAATGAAGTGGATTTCAGGGTTTCTATCTTACCTTCCTCTAAAGGCGAAAAAGTGGCGCTCAGGGTACTTGATAAGTCCAACGCTATGCTGGATATTGAAAAACTCGGCTTTGAAAAAAATAATGTAGCGATGTTTAGAAAATCCGCGTCCCATCCTCATGGAATGATACTGGTGTGCGGGCCTACAGGCAGCGGAAAGACCACCACGCTTTATTCATTATTGAAATATGTCCACTCACCTGAGAAAAATCTTATAACAGTTGAGGATCCTGTTGAATACCAGATCCAGGGCGTTAATCAGGTGACAGTAAGGACTGATGTGGGCCTTACGTTCGCAAGTTCATTGCGTTCTATCCTGAGGCAGGATCCTGATGTGATAATGATAGGAGAGATAAGGGATTTTGATACAGTGGATATCGCTATAAAGTCCGCGCTTACAGGACACCTTGTTTTTTCAACATTACATACGACGACCGCATGCGGTTCAGTAGTGAGGCTTATAAATATGGGCGTAGAGCCTTTTCTTATAAGCGCTTCCTTAATATCTATAGTTGCCCAGAGATTGATCCGTAAGTTATGCCCAAAGTGCAAGGAATCTTATAAGCCCAGCAATGCGATTATTGCTAATCTGCGCATTAGTAAAGATAAGTCAAAGAACCCGGCCTTTTACAGGCCAAAAGGGTGCGAACACTGTTTTAACACAGGGTACAGCGGAAGGGTGGGCATATGTGAAATCCTGACCCTGAGCCCGTCGATAAAAAATATGATTTTGAAAAATGCGCGTGAGAGCGAAATAAAAGAACTGTCAAGAAAAGAAGGTATGCGGACACTCAGGGAAGACGGCCTTATAAAAGTGCTTGAGGGCGTTACGAGTTTAGAGGAGATACTGAGGGTTACTATCGCGGATGAATGAGATTGCTTCGGGCTGCGCCCTCGCAATGACACGATAGGCTGTCATTGCGAGCGAAGCCCCGCCCTTTGTAAGCAAAGGGCGGGACGAAGCGAGGCAATCCCTTAATATATGGCAACTACACATTATAAACTCAGTCAGGCCTTAGTCAAGAACAAGCTTGTGACAGAGAAAGACCTTAAGCGCGTTAGGGAAAAGCAGGCAAGGGAAGGCGGGAGTCTGCCTGAGATGCTTCTTAAGGAAGGATTGGTAAAAGAAAAGGACTTGCTGGCTGTCATGAGCACCACCTTTAGTATTCCTGCTATAAATCTCTCGAAATATAAAATAGAAAAAGAGTCCGTTACCCTTATACCCGAGAAAGTGGCAAGGCAATACAGGGTAGTTGCGATATGTAAATTTTCCACAACACTTATTGTGGCTATGGTAGATCCGCTGAATATATTTGCGATAGATGATTTAAAGATGATTACAAAGTGCAATATAGAACCAGTGCTGAGCACAGAGACAGAGATATTCCAGGCAATAGATAAGTTTTATACTTCAGGAGGAAGGGCTCTATCGGATATTATAGAAGATACTGAAGGCAGTGATGTCGAAATAGTAGGCGCTATAAAAGAAGAATTTGATATAACTGACGCAGCGCTTGAAGGAGAGGCGCCGCCGATCGTAAAGATGGTGGATCTGATCCTTGTGGAGGCATTAAAGAGAAGAGCGTCAGATATTCATGTTGAGCCAGAAGAAGATAATTTACGCGTCAGGTACAGGATTGACGGCAACCTTCATGATGTGCTTAAGATCCCCAAGAAAAATCAGAATGCGATCCTGGCAAGGCTTAAGATTATGTCAGGCATGGATATAACAGAGTCGCGCATACCTCAGGACGGCAGGTTTAAGATACGTACGCGTCAGAAAGAAGTCGATTTCAGGGTCTCGGCCTTGCCTACATCATTTGGAAGCAAAATAGTATTGAGGGCGCTTGATAAATCCAGCCTATCCATCGGACTTAGTAAATTAGGTTTTTCAAAATACGCCCTGACAGAATTCGAAGAGGCAATCGCTAAGCCCTTTGGCATGATACTGGTAACTGGCCCGACAGGCAGCGGCAAATCCACCACGCTCTATTCCGTAATAAGCCAGTTAAATACGCCGGAGAAAAATATTATAACAATAGAGGATCCCGTGGAATATCAGGTCGAAGGCATAACGCAGATACAGGCGAATTCAGATATAGGGCTTAATTTTGCCAGCGGGCTGCGCTCTCTTTTGAGACAGAGCCCTGATGTCATAATGATCGGAGAGATACGCGATTCTGAAACCGCTGATATAGCAATAAAGGCGTCGTTGACAGGTCAGCTCGTCTTGAGCACGCTCCACACCAATGACGCGCCAACCACTATTAACCGGCTTATGGATATGGGTGTCGAGCCTTTTTTGATAGCCTCGTCACTGATACTGGTGGCAGCGCAGAGATTATGCAGGGTAGTATGTCCAAGCTGTAAGGGAAAAGGGGAAGCCTGCAAAAAGTGTTCAGGCACTGGTTATTACGGGAGATGTGCCGTGCTGGAAGTCTTGAGCATAGATGACAAGATACGGGAGATGATCGTAGAAAAGGCCTCGACAGATGATATAAGGGAATACGCTGTTTCTAAAGGAATGAAGACGCTCAGGGATGATGCTATGGAAAAATACAAGAACGGGATCACGACCATGGAAGAGGTGTCCCGGGTAACATCAGAAGAATAAAAGGAGCTACGAAATAACCAATAACCAAGATACAATAACCAAATAAATTCTCCGCCTTCGGCGAGACCTCGCTGCAAAGCAGCGGGCAATTATCAATAATCAAACATCCTGGCAGCATAGGTTTGGTTATTGGAATTTGATTATTGATTATTGTTTGGTTATTGTTTCTTGTATCTTGGTTATTTCGTTGCAGGAAGGACAGTAAGCATGCCGACATTCAGATATGTTGCGAAAGAAAATACAGGCAAGACAATAAGCGGCACTTTGGAATATTCTGACAAGGCTGTGTTGATAGACGCGCTTCGCAGAAAAGGCCTTACTATAGTCTCTATAAATGAGACTAAGAAGAAAACAACCGCGCTTACCTCTAAAAGTATAAAGCTCGAGGAGATCGTCATATTCTCCAGGCAGCTGGCCACAATGGTAGATAGCGGTATACCACTTGTGCAGGCCATGGATATTTTATATGATCAGATAGAAAAGCCTTACTTTAAAGGTGTCGTGGCGGCTATCAGGGATGACATAGAGGCAGGAGCTAGTTTTTCAGACTCGCTTTTAAAGCATTCAGCTGTTTTTTCACCCCTTTATATAAATATGGTTAAGGCAGGCGAATCGAGTGGCGCGCTGGATGATATCCTGGATCGGCTCGCCAGTTATTTAGAAAAGGCAAGCGCCTTGCAGAGAAAGGTGAAGTCCAGCCTGATATATCCCGCGGTAGTGGTCACCATGGCAATGCTCATAACGCTTGTCATGCTTCTAAAAGTTATTCCCACGTTCAAAGGCATATTTTCAACGCTGGGCGGGACATTACCTTTGCCGACGAGGATCTTGATCCTTGTCAGCGATACATTGCGCAGTATGTTTTTGTATGTCGTCGGTGTTCTTGGCGTGGTTGGTTTTGCGCTGAGGAAATATTCAAAGACTCCGCAGGGTAAAATGACGTTTG
This sequence comes from Candidatus Omnitrophota bacterium, assembly GCA_018818505.1. The sequence continues at coordinate 4,983 of JAHIRR010000275.1, forward strand.
ACAGGCTTACTTTGAAACTACCGATCCTGGGCACGCTTTTGAGAAAGGTGGCAGTTGCAAAGTTTACAAGGACGCTCGCGACGCTTGTGAAAAGTGGAGTGCCGATATTGGTCTCCCTCGAGATAGTAGCGAAAACCTCAGGAAACGCGGTAATAGAAAAAGCGCTCGAAGATGTTCGTAAGAGCATAAAAGAAGGGCAGAATATAGCTGATCCGCTCGCGAAAAGCGGAGTTTTTCCTCCTATGGTTGTGAGGATGATAGATGTTGGCGAGCAGACAGGCGAACTCGAAAAGATGCTCGGGAAGATCGCGGATTTTTACGATGACCAGGTAGATGCTGCTGTGAGTGGATTGACCAGCCTTATAGAGCCGCTTATAATAGCCTTTCTAGGTGTAGTGATAGGCGGCATAGTAATAGCAATGTTCCTGCCAGTGTTTAAGATGACTGAACTCCTCGCACACTAAAAAAATCTGAAAGAAAACACCCTCCCAAATGTGTCTAATATATAAAGAACCACCCCCGCAACCTCGGAGGTTGCCGTGCTGGCAACCTCCGAGGTTGCGGGGGTAAAAGGAGGGGCTATGAGGAGAGAATGTTTGGGGACAGGTGAGATTTATCATGTTTGCAATAAGAGCATAGCTGGTTTCAGGATATTCAATAATGATGCTGAATTTCTAAGGATAAGAGAATTAATGCAATATTATCAGGTACAAAGACAGCATCCCAGCTTTTCTAAATTCAAAGAGTCTGGTATTCAAAATCCGAATGTATGCAATAATAAAAAACTTGTACAGATTATTTGTCATAGCCCCATGCCTACACATATTCATTTAACGCTTAAGCAGCTGATAGATAAAGGGATTTCAATTTTTATGGGCAATCTCCTTAATAGCTATTCGCGTTATTTTAATATAAAGCATAACCGCAAAGGGCCATTGTGGGAGGGACGGTTCAAAGCGGTTTTGGTTCAAACAGATGAACAACTGCTTCATTTGACAAGGTATATACATTTAAATCCCGTGACCGCCCGTCTTGTTGATAAACCAGAAGATTGGCTGCATTCTTCCTATAGAGAATACGTTTCAATGAATGACAGTAGGGATAAAATTTGCCAGTTTGATGATCTCTTAGATATTTGCCCAGCCGCATATAAAGAGTTTACAGAAGACAGAATTTCTTATCAGAGAGAGCTGGCAAAGATAAAAAATTTGCTACTTGATTAAAATTACCAAACCTCCGCAACCTCCGCAACCTCCGCAACCTCGGAGGTTGCCGTGCTGGCAACCTCCGGGGTTGCGCCGACCCTACCTTGACAAATCGCATATCGCATGATATACTTCCAGCACACTAAAGGAAAGGAGGATGTAATATGCTTAAATTAAGACAGAAGCATGGTTTTACGCTCGTAGAGATCATGATAGTAGTCGCAATCATATCTTTATTGGCAGCAATTGCCATACCGAATTTGCTACGAGCGAGGCACAACGCCAACGAAGCAGCAGCTATTGCAGCAAGCCGAACGATCAGCACTGCATGCGAGAGCTTCCGTTCAGCGCAGACGCCACCCACATATCCTGCGAACTTAGCAGC
>JAHIRR010000276.1 GCA_018818505.1 Candidatus Omnitrophota bacterium
ACCTTCGGGTATTATAGGTATTATCTGGTGGGAAGGGTTTTTTATGCGGATAGTCACAAAATCAAACTCGAGCCTCTTCTGCCCCTCGTAGCTTCCCCTTGTAATTTTATACACATGGCCATTATCCAGGATCTCAGACAAACACCTGAACCACGCGTCATCCAGATCAAATGCCTCTATATGTACAGGTCTTAACTGATCTTTTTCCATTACACAACCCCTCACGTCATTGCGAGCGAAGCGAAGCAATCTCTTTTTAGATTGCTTCGGCCCTTCGGGCCTCGCAATGACAAATTATGTCAATTTCCAGTGCCTTTTTAATTCTTCGTTAATATCCCTGACCTTATGTCCTTCCAGTTCTTGCCCCTCTATTTTACTCTTCACTCTTCTCTTCTTCAACATAATTATATTCTTTAACGCACTTATAGAAATCGCATCCCTGCCATAGACCCTGGCATGATTCCTGACAAAGTTATCATCAGATGCAACACTTATCTGGTCTTTACTGGATGCAGCCCTTAACATATCTACAATAACACTGTCTGCATCCTTATCATAAGTCCCATACACTGCCTCTATGTTCCCGTATGCCTCACGCCTCACGCCAAGCTCTTTATCCTTGCTGTCAAATACAATAGATACCTTATCAAACGCTCTATTCTGAGACATAAAATCCAGGAGGATTCTGATAAAATGCAAGCGGCTTGCCTCAAGGCTGATATCCTTCTTAGCCTCAAGCTCGCCAATCTTATTTATCGCATTATACCCATCTATAATTAAATGCTTCGACATTGAATCCCTGCTTTCTTAAAGAGCGCTGCAGTCACTCCATCCCCGTCAACTACCTTTTTATCAAAGCTTCCATCATAGATCTTCCCAACCCCACACGACGGGCTTCTTGATTTCAGGATCGTCTCTTTCACGCCATACTTTTTCGCGATCTCCAATGCTACAAAAGCGCCTTTAATAAACTGATCTGTCACATCCAAACCATTTTCATCAAAGACCTTTGCCTTGCCATCTAAAACATCTTCACCTGTGCCATCTCTGATCTCTGCCTTTGCCCTAGGAACGCTTCTTCCCCCAAGTACTTCAGGGCAGACAGCAATACACTCAAGGTCTTTTACCTTTGGATCAAGCCGGCCCTCTCCATCATATGCACACTTTTCCCCAGCTAAACACGCACTAACTAAAATCATACCGTAAGTTCCTTTACCAGCCTATCAAACGCCCCATTACCATCAAATACAATTCCCTTTATCCCAAGCCTTGCTGCCGCATCAACTAAATCTCGCCTATCATCGATATAAAATGCCTTTGATGCTTGAATCTCTGCAAAATCTAACGCTATCTTATAAATCTCGGATGCAGGCTTTCTATATCCCACCTGGTAAGAAAGTATAAGTTTATCAAACTCTCTAAAAATCAACATCCTGGGCTTAAGAAATTCAAAATGCGACTCATTCAGATTCGACATCATAATTAGCTTATAACTACCTTTTGCGCCCCTTAAAAACTCGTGCATCTTCTTATTAAGCGGCACCTCAAAAAATATATCATTCCATATCGGCATAAACACATCTTGCCCTATGTTTAACTCGAGCGCATCCTTTACCCTATTAAAAAACTCATGCCTTGAAATCTTTCCCTCTTCATAAGCCTCAGTCAGGCCTGAATCAAAGAAAAGATCATAGATCTCCTCTTCACCCTTAGGCGTACACTCCAAAATCTTTCTCACAGCAATCCTGTGATCAAAATTCACAAGCACATTACCCAGGTCGCAGATTATGGCATCGTATTTATTGTTATTCATAGATAATTAGTATAAACAGTTTGCTCTTTATAATCAAGCAACAAAAAACCTACAAACCCATTAAAGCTTTTTCGTTATTCTTTGATATAAAGTTCAATAATTTATCTTTTTGCTCAGCTTGAAGCTTTTTATAAATAGCGTATGTATCTCTTGCAATGGCTAATTCTTCATTAGCAGGGATCGTCAAAATACTTGGTTGCCTTTTTTTGTCATAATTCTTTTCAAAATGATATTTTAACTCGCTCTTGATCCTTTGACTCACCTCATTGTCAGTCTCTCCGATCCCTCCAGTTAATACAATCGCATCGACTCCTTTTAGGGGGCCTGTATAAGAAAGAGTATATTTAATTATACGATATATAAAAATCTCAATGGCTAATTCAGCTCTCTTGTCGCCTGTTTTTGCAGCTTTAATCAACTTTCTCACATCATCGCTGAAACCTGAAAGGCCTTTTAACCCGCTTTCTTTATTTAACAACTTCTCAATCTCATTTATGGACATGTCAGTTTTCTTCGCAAGAGAAAAAATAACCGTTGCATCAATGTCTCCTGACCTGGTTGCCATGACCAAACCTTCCAACGGTGTAAGTCCCATGCTCGTATCTATTGACTTCCCATCTTCTATAGCTGCAATACTGCAACCACTGCCAAGATGAAGACTTATAATCTTAGTGTTTCTTGCTATCTTTTTCTTTAACCTTCCATCTTTTTTTAGCATTTGAATCGCCTTCTCAGAGACATACTTATGGTTTGAACCATGAAATCCGTACTTTCTTATTTTATATGTTTTATACACCCATTCCGGGAGAGCATACATAAAAGCCTTCTTAGGCATAGTTTGATGAAAAGCTGTATCAGGAACAGCGGTCATTGGTAGATTTTTGAAATCTTCGTCTTCCAGACAAAATTTAATCCCCAATAAATTAAGGTAATTATGTATGGGGGCAAAATCCTTGCTGACTTCAATTTCTCCTAGCACTGCTTTGTCAATTAGACTCGGGACCTTAATTTTTTCACCACCGTGGACAACTCTATGGCCAACTGCAACAGGTCTTATCGGGGTCTTTTCAAAAATCAATTTCTTTGCCTCTTCCATTGCTTTAAAATATGCTTCGGCCTGCTTCTTTTCATCGTCTTTCTTTTCTACGCTAACATTTATAGGTTCCGTTAGAGTTTTCTCGCTTTCCATGTCATAAAACTGAAGCTTAACAGAGGAACTACCTAAGTTAAAGACTAAAACACCAGAACCCTCTGCTTGTTTTTCTTTGCTTTTATCAAAAGACATCTCCGGCCTTAGTGTATCTCCGACCCCATAAACATAATTCACAAACACAAAACTACACACAACCACTATACACAAAACTTTCTTTACCATCTTAGAACCTCCTTTTTATATACCAGATCTAATTGTTTTTTGTCCTTCAAAACGAAAAGAAAGATCAAAATCTCTAGTCTTGCCCCATAACGGTGTTCGTTCTATCATTGTCTTGACCAGTCCCGGAGAAACATTACTAACTGTACCAGAGAATCTCACATCTTTTATTTCTTCAGGACTAGTAACATTTTTTCTCTCCCATGATATACGCTGCAATCCTATATTATTTTCCCTAGAACATCGTTTCCATTCCTGGTCATATAAAAAGTCTCTCGCCAATATAAAATAAAAGTTCTGTACATCTATAGAGCTTGGAACAATGCCAGCAAATGATACGCCATAAGGGCCTTCTTTAAGCTTAGAAAGATCTCTTTTAGCCTCTTTATAGGCTGCTACACAAGCTTCATAGCCCTCCAATGTTGATATGCCAGTCCATTTAATATTAATGCCATGATCGCATATAGCAGCTATGCCTGTTTCAAGGCCCACAGGTGTAGCAGGAATCTCAATATAGAAATTATGTAATCCATCTGCTTTTTTAGTTATCAATCTATCTAATTTTATTAATTTTTTCAATGTGAAAGCCCTTTTTGTATTCATCTTGAATCCCGCGTAGCCATGTTTATATTTTGTCTCTTTATTCACTGATTTAAGGATTTTCATCGCACGAACAACTAAATTCATATTACCTACATTAACATCAAAGACCAATTTGTTCTCGATCATCCTCTCAAGCCAGCCTGATTCTATCATCTCTTGCGTAATATATGCTAAAGACATAACATGATCGTATTTTTCCAATTCAGCAAAAACCTTTTTCGCATTCTCCGTAGGTTCATTAAAAACCATTGGCACGCGCAACCCATCACTGGCAGAATAGACTAACTCACTGCATGCAAAAATCAATATTAGCACTAGTAAAACCTCTCTTCTCATAACTTCTCCTAACTTTACATTTAAAGCAAGACTTAAAATGTAAAGTTATCCAGGACCTGCCCCGTACCACTATGGGTACGGGGCAAGCTGGCGAGCATCGAGCCTATTAACCGTGACGAAAACAGGCCCAAGCCGCCAGTAGGGATCCAATCATTTACAAATCCATGCTTTGCAACTTATATTTATTTAACAGATAGTTTATTTTTTTCATTAGAATGTCTCTCAGCTCTGTCATCTCTAGGGCATTAGTATCTGTTTCCTTTAAATAATAAAGAATGATTTCTCTGTCAAATGATTCATCAAAAGATATCTCGCCTTCTATAAATAGACTAAGTAAATTCGCGTGCCATTGAAGCTTTGGGTAATTATGATTTGCAAGGGCAGCAATATGTTCCGCACATCCTTTTATGTTTTCACTGGAAATATACAGAAAAAACTTTCTTAATAAATCTATATTCCTTCTTATGCCGCTTGATGATGTATCCATCAACTCGAGGTTGTTTCTGAGTTTCCCTATTATTGCTTTGTTCGAAAGTTTTTTTATTGTTTCAATATCCACGCCTAACAACACATCGAATTCTTTAAAAATATTCTTATGGAAGCTCGTATTCTCTATCGGCATTTTCTCTAACTCGCTATCAATATCAATAAGAACTTTATCAAATAGACCACTTCTGATGTTCATTTGTTCTATGATCCATCTACAAAAAATTATCCAACCCCAGTCTTTTGTGCTATTGTCTTTACCTGTTAGAAGATATGCAAGTTCATCCATTACCTCTTCTACGATTTCCTCTTTTAGTTCTTCTTTGCTTCTAACAGCTATTTCTGGTTCAATTTGGATATCTCTGATATATCTATGGCATTCGCTTTCAGGCACTATTCTTCCATCTGGTAATTCTACGAATCGCCCTGGAACAATTATATCCTGCAGGGGAGCGTTGTAGCAAGTCTCTATTCTGTTCCCCCAACAAAAAGTAACGGTAGAATTCTTCGGCCCTTCAGCCTCTTCAACCGAGGTTCCCACAACAATTCCAGATTCTGCAATTCTTCTTTTGATTTCTTCCATATTAAAAACACCTATTATAGGAAATGCCTTTTTTGCAACTATCATACCTTTATGCGTTAGTCGATATCTACTGTGTTCTTCCGTCACAATATGGCCTTTTCTTCTTGCTGTCTTTATAAAGCGAACTATTAATGGCCTTTTCTCTAGTTTTTCCATGGTAACCTCTCTATACAATTTCTCTAGCTCATTGGTCGAAAAAATAATTTCCTCTCCTATAAAAGAACATACTTTAAGCACATTCATGTAGTTTAGCGCAGATATACTCCCTGTATCTCGCCAAACAGTCAATATTTCCTCTGGGTCACTAAATAATTTAACTAGTTTCTTTGTATGTTCAGTTGCTTCAAATTTTTTATTGTTATATTTTTTTAAACAATTTTTTTCACATGCACGCTGCAATTGCCAGTTAGCTGTCGGCTGTCCTACCTTTTTTTCTGTAATTGTTTGATATTCAGTCCAATATTCTCCAACAAGAAATCTTTTTTTCATTAAACAGTCCTCGCTTCGCATAAGCACGTAGATCAGAACAAACGTCGCATAGCCAGGCCTATCTAATCCTTCCTGAAGGATCAGATCATCGTGGAGCAACTTAGTTTCTGCGTCAATGCTATCTTCGTGTTCATCTTGAACATCGTCAGCAATAGGCAGGTGAACTATTTCAAGGGGACTTCCAACGCTAATATCAGATACTGTAATCCTGCTATCTATCTCTCGTATCTCAAAAATACCTTTTATGGGAAACATTGCTCTTGCCATAGCTATAAGCTCAGGCGTTATCTGGTAAGAACCGTCGGCATGTTCTACTTCTTTAATGTGCTCGTTCTCTTTTGCCGCTGACAGAAAACTAACTATAAAAGCATTATTTCTCTTTTCGCCAGTGACCGCTTCCCATAACAAACCCATATCTCCTTGAGAAAAAACCCTGTCTTCTCCTATAAAATAACATACCTTTAAGAGATTTAAATAATGGAGAACTGAGACATCCTTTGCATCTATCAAAGTATCCATAGATTGTTCGATCTCAGAAAAGACTTTTATGAGATCTCCTGCATAGCCACTCATTTCATACTTGGTATGCTCGCCATCCTTTAAGGTGTAAATCCAGCCTTTTTTAATAGTATCTTCTAGATAACTCTTAGCCATATCTATATTCAGAAAGGCCTTTGTTCTGTACCGGCATATCTCCGTATATTCTTCTAAACTAAACGCTCCACTGAACCCTTCCTCAGATATGAGCTTAATCACAAGAAGATTCGTCTTTGTCAGCTCTAATCCTTTGTTAAGCATTAGCTTATCATTGGAAGCTATTTTTAGACTATCGTAAGCTTCCTTAAAATTGGAGGGTGCTCCGGAAAGTGGATTGCGCAACCCCTGCGCATAGACCAGATGCTGGGTTAAGAGAGTTATTAAGATTAGGATTGAGGTGAGTTTTTTTGGGGTTTGCATGTGTTTTGAGATTGCTTCGCCCCTTCGGGGCTCGCAATGACACTATCTAAGAAGACCTCTTCAAGATTAACTCGCACTTATCACTAACGATGTGCTCATTAAAAAAGGCTGGGCTGTCTAAATAAGATAACGCGGCCTTGTAAGTTCGCCAGGATCCACAGTTTAATTATCCAGACGCTAACTATGTGCTACTATAATAGATTTATAAACATTTTAATATAAGTTCGCACAAAAAGCAAGACTTTTTTTGTGAACTTAGCGCCAGGTTAGATAGAGGAAGAGGTAGGCGAATGTGACTGCAACGAGGGTGAAGGGTAGGCCGATTTTGAGGAAGTCGAGGAAGCTTACTTTGTAGCCGCGGTCCCTGAGCATGCCCATTGAGACAATGTTGGCTGAGGCGCCTATGGGCGTGATGTTGCCGCCTAATGTAGCGCCTATTAAGAGACCGAATAGGAATAGCTCTGGCCTTGCGCCCATGTCTGAGGCAAGTATATTAGCGACCGGTATCATTGCTATAACATATGGGATATTATCGATAAACGCAGAGCATAAGACCGAGATCCAAACGATCAATGTAAATGTCAGGAAGATGTTGCCTGCTGTTAGATTTGATATAAAGCCCGCGATATCCTGGATCACGCCTACATGGGAAAGCGCGCCTATAAGAACAAATACGCCTATTAAGAAGAAAAATGTGCGCCAGTCTATGTTTTTCGTGAAAGAAAATTGTTCTTTTGCAAAAAGCTTATGCCATAAAAGACCAATGGCGCCGAAGGACAAACATATAAGCGCAATGCTATGATAGGGCTTATTCTGAATAAAGCTTGATATTCCAAGCGAGACGATCATAAGCGTCATTAAGATAGTCGGCACCCATGTCTTGATCTTTATCTCTTCTATCTTCTGAACACCTTGCTTGTATTTTTTGAAAAGCAGATATAACACTATGAATGAGGCAACTGCGCCTATCTCGACCGCAAACGCAATGCCAGGGCGACCCTTCATCCAGAAAAAGTCCATGAAATTCATACGGTGAGACATGGCAAGGATTATGCTTGGCGAGTCACCTATCATTGTGGCTGAGCCCTGCAGATTTGAGCTTATGGCTATACCTATGAGAAATGGAATTGGATTTGCCTTTAGCTTTTTCGCGACCTCAAAGGCAATGGGGGCCACTATGAGAACTGTTGCAACATTTTCTGTAAAGCTGGATATAAAGCTGGCCAAAAGGCACATGAATAAAATTGCTGCGCTAACATTTTTTGACTTACCAACAAGGCGCGATGCAAGGAATCCAGGCACATTGGAATAAATAAAAAGCCCTGAAAGGATCATTGTGCCAAGAAAAACACCAAGCACATTGAAGTTTACGCTTAAGAATGCGTCCCTTACGCCAATCGCCTGAAAGACTAAAAGAATTGCGATGCCGCTAAACACTGACACCAAGGGATTAAGCCTGCGGTTAAATAAAACTATTGATGTATATGTAAGCAAGAACACGACTACTACAAAAATTTTCATGTATGGCCCCTGTTCCACCGCGTAGGTGGAACTTAAGTTCCACCTACGCGGTGGAACAGGTTCTGTTTTTCAAAAAATATGTCAATCTCTCCAGCTGCATTGAAAGATCAATATTTAATATCTCTATCCCATCCGGCGCCTTGGGCCTGATGGGCGCAAAATTAAAGATCGCCTTTATGCCAGAAGAGACTAATCTATCAATAACACCCTGCGCGAATTCTTGCGGCACAGCTACTATCGCCATATCAATATCTTTGGACTTTATAATTTTACCCAGTTCTTTTATATCTTTTATTTTAACGCCTTGTCTTATTTTATCCACCTTTTTTTTATCATTATCAAATGCGTATTTTATATTAAAGCCCTGGGTCTTAAATCCTTTATATGCCAAAAGCGCAGAGCCTAGATTTCCAGCGCCTACAAGCACGACATCCCATGCCCTGTCTATACCGAGTATCTTTTTTAATTCTAGTTTTAAGGCCTCGGTATTATAGCCGCTTCCAGGCCTTCCGAACTGGCCAAAATACGTAAGGTCTTTTCTGATCTGCGCAGCGCTGCATTCTGTAAGAATGGCTAATTCCTGTGAGGATATGACAGGCGTGTCTTTTAGCGATAGAAGCGCTCTATAGTAAAGCGCTATCCTTGGAATACTGGATGCTGGGATTTTCAATCAACTGCCTCTACTTTTTCAATTTCCGGAACATCTTTTTTTAAGGCCCTGCCAACACCTTCACGCAGTGTTATCTGAGACATAGGACAGCCCATGCAGGCACCTTTTAATCTTACCTTTACTACATTGTCTACTATATCGACTAATTCAATATCTCCGCCATCGCGCTGTAAAAATGGCCTTATCTTCTCTATTGCCTTCTCTACTTTTTCTCGCATAATAGCTCCTTTTCTGTCTGGTTACAGAAGGTACGAAATTATGTATTTTCTGTACCTTCTGTAACCACATTATCCACAGGTTATCAACAATTAGTTATTCCCAAGGGCGCTCATTCAACGGCTTAAAAGTAAGTCCACTCTCTACACCAGGTATAGGCGCAACTGGCTCTGTCAAAAGGAACTTGCCTTTCTTAATCCAATCTTTAAGTGTCTCGGCTATCTCCACTGCCTTTGAATAGCTGGAGAGCGCGCCTGTTGGCACATCTTTACCTTTAATCTTAATCGTCCCGCTCTTAAGCTGAGCATAGTTTACTTCGCCAAGACTCCCTGGTTTACAATTTGGATATGCGTCACTATAGTCAACTATCTGCGTCCAGATCTCCTCATCCTTCACTGCTGTAAATTTACAGATCTCCTCGTTCAATATAGGAATAGGCACGCCTATGCCAACAGTAAGCGTAACGCCATACCCCTGGAATGTCGTACCAACCAAATGCTCTGGAGACATGCCTTTTAAATCACCTATTACAGCTAAAGTGCCTGCTGGAGCCTGAGGGATGCCTGTTGATTTACGTTTTACTGTGGGCGCATGCTGTGTGCCCTGCCAGGCAATATAACCTTCTCCGCCTCCAAGAAAGATCTTTGTCCCAATGCCCAGGGTCTTATAATGCGGATCGTTCAAGAGCGGTGAAAGCTGACCTGCTGAACAATAATAGGCATTCCCGAGCTGTGGCCGCAAAGTGCCCATGTAAGTATAAATCACCTTGTCAGAAAGATTCACTGCGCAGTTATAATTCTGATAGGCATTTCTGATGTTAAAGAGTACTGCTTCGTTCAGATCTTTTATGTTGAGCAGGGTTTCGAGTTTCTTACGCGGGTAACAATCCGTACCATACGCAGTAGCAGAAAGTTTCACGTCTTTCCCCGCAACAAGCTCCTGTATTACATGTGCGCCGCCGTATTTAAATTCGCCTGGATAGACCTTGTTCTGGGGGTCGTCTTCAGGCAATGCAGTTGCTCCAAGAAACACATCAACAGCTGCAAAACCTGTATAGAGCGGCACATCATTCAAGGTAGTTTTGCCGCCTCCCAGTTTGATCCTCGGCTTTGCATGACCTATATTCAAGTATGCGCCTGATGAGCACATTGGGCCGAACGTGCCAGTGGTTACCACATCCACGCGCTCAGCTGTCTTTTTCAAACCATCTTTTTCCACAAGATCGATTATTTCCTCAGCCGTAACCACTACAGCCTTACCTTGTTTGATCTTTTCATTGATCTCTTTGATCGTCTTTGCCATTCTACACCTCCGCTTTTTTATTTTAATGAATTAAAGCTTAAACAAAGCCGTGCTAATATACCTCTCTCCTGTATCAGGCAATATAACTACGATTATTTTACTTTTATTTTCTGGACGGCTGCCTATTTGCAATGCTGCGTACAAGGCTGCGCCGCTTGATATGCCTGCTAAGATCCCTTCTTTTTTTGCCAGGCTTCTCGCAGCAGAAAACGCATCTTCATTCTTAACCTTGATCACTTCATCGATTAAATTTTTATCCAAAACATCAGGTATAAAACCCGCGCCTATGCCTTGAATCTTATGCGGCCCTGAACTGCCGCCTGAAATAACAGGCGAATCAAATGGCTCAACAGCCACGACTTTAAAATCCTTTTTTCTTTGCTTAATTACCTGGCCGACTCCTGTCAACGTACCTCCTGTTCCTACGCCGCTAACAAGGATGTCTACCTTTCCATCTGTATCGTTCCAGATCTCCTCAGCAGTAGTTTCTCTGTGGATCTTTGGGTTTGCCGGATTTTTAAACTGCTGCGGCATAAAAGCGCCTGGGGCCTTCTTGATAAGCTCTTCTGCCTTTTCAATAGCGCCTTTCATGCCTTTTTCTCCTGGCGTAAGCATAATTTCAGCGTCAAATAGTCTCAAGAGATCGCGACGCTCAACACTCATTGTATCAGGCATGGTAATAATAAGTTTGTACCCTTTGGCTGCTGCAATAAATGCAAGGCCGATTCCAGTATTCCCACTTGTAGGCTCAATTATTGTACCACCGGGCTTCAGGAGGCCCTTCTCTTCTGCATCCTTTATCATGGAAAACCCGATTCTGTCCTTTACGCTTCCTGCGGGATTAAATGACTCGAGCTTGACAAGGATTTGAGCTTCGCAATCTTTTGTGATTTTATTCAATCTGACAAGAGGCGTATTCCCGATAGTCTCGGTTATATTATTATAAATTTTTGACATGACTCAGTCTCCTCTTAAATGCTATATGTTAATGGCGTCTTTTCTTTTTTCTTTGCCTCAACCCTTCTAATCAGCTCAGCAAAAGTAATGGTGTCTATGATCAAAGAAGTCGCTGTATAAATCTGGCCCCATATATCTTTAAATATGCAAGCCCTAAAATCCTTACATTCTTCGTACTTATTCTTTCCTGCGCATGCAATAGGTTCTATGGGGCCTTCAAGAAATCTAATCACCTCTCCTATTGTAATGTTTTCCGGAGGCTTGGCTAACAAATAACCGCCGCTTACGCCGCGCTTTGAATCCACGAACCCGCCTTTTTTCAAAGTCAAAAGCACCTGTTCTAAAAATTTGTCTGGTATGTCGCCTTTTTTAGCAAGTTCTTGTATTGAAACAACACCTTTATTATAATTAAGCGCAAGTTCAAGCATAGCCTTGAATGCATAATCACATTTATAACTAACCTTCATCCCAACCTCCTAATCTCTATAATCCTGATTGACTTAGTAGAGATTATACCACAGCCTTTAATCCTGTCAAGTCTTTTTTTACTAAAGTTAGAGTCTAAGGGTTTGCAGGGTTGTTTCTGTCGCGGGATTGGCAATGAGGGATTTTGTTTCTTTTGACGGGGTTATGTTATATGAGACTTTTATCTTGTCTGATTTTAGGTCTGAATATCTGGCAATAATGGAGGATGAAAGAATTATTTCTTTTTCTGTGACATCCCCTCTTAGTAAACCAATCGGGCTGGGGATGTCTATTACATCAAAGATATAGTCGCCTGGCTGGCTAAATGAAAGAAGCGCCTCGTTTTCTTTTTCATCGCGGCCCACAAATAGCTTAGACTTAACATTTATCCTGAATTGCCTGCCAGTCTTTAAGATGTGGAGATCATTAAGGTCGTAATTGGGCTTATATTTTAAAAGGTCCTTTAACTTATTAGAAAAACCCTTGTCTGTCAACAGACACCCTCCTGCAGGGCACGGATAATCACTGATTCCTAATTCTTCCGCGAGAGATATCTGCCTCACGCGCATTCGGCCCTGGATATCCAAAAGTTTCTCCCTGTCTACAATACCCTCTTTCTCTGGTATAGTCGGTTCAAATAATTTCGCGGAGAGCGGCCTGAGGATTAAATCCTTGAGCCCTGATTCTTTTTCTATTAGTTCTATCGCATGCCTTCTCTGCGACATGGGCCTTTGTCCAAGCACCTCCCCTGTTATGATAAAAGACGCGCCTATCTCGTCCATAAAAGACCTGGCCTTTTTAAATGTAAAAATCCTGCAATCAATACAGGGGTTCATGGCCCTTCCGCGGCCATGTTTAGGATTTTTCACGACCTCCATGTATTCTTTCGTAATGTTCATTACCTTTAAAGGTACGCCTAAGTCTTTTGCCGCCTTTGTGGCCTGATGCATGCAGCCTTTTGATGTGCACGTGCAGAATATAGTGAGGAAATTCAAGGCATGCACCTCTACGCCCTGCTCTAAGATGAGCTTTATGGCGAGCATGCTGTCCAATCCACCGGAGAATAACGCGACTGCCTTTGTTTTCATATAAAATTCTTCGGATGTTTCGTAAGGTTTCGTGAAGTTGCGTTAGGTTGCATTTTAAAGCTTTTGCAACATTACGAAACCTCACGCAACTTTACGCAACCTATCCAGGTATTCTTTTATCTTTTTCTCGTACCCGATATCTGTTGGTTCGTAATAAATCTTTTTCTCTGGAATATATTCCTGATCCACATAGTGATCCTTATACTGATGGGCGTACTTATAGTCTTTGCCATGGCCTAATATCTTTGCGCCAGGATAGCTGGCATCCTTAAGATGTTTTGGCACCTCAAGCGTCTTATGCGCTTCTACATCCTTCATTGCCTTTTCAATACCAAGGTACGCTGCATTGCTTTTTGGCGCACACGCAATATAGCAGGTAGCCTGCGCCAATGGGATCCTTGCCTCTGGCATACCCACAAACTCAGCCACCTGAAAAGCTGCGTTTGCCACTACAATCGCCTGCGGATCAGCATTGCCCACATCCTCTGCGGCGCAGATAACAATGCGACGCGCAATAAACCTGGGGTCTTCTCCTGCGTATAGCATCTTTGCGAGCCAGTATAGCGCTGCGTCAGGATCTGAGCCGCGCATACTCTTTATAAACGCAGAGATCGTATCATAATGTCCATCTTCGTCCCTGTCATACAGGACTGCCTTTTTCTGTATAGACTCTTCTGCTGCCTTTATATTAAAATCTATAGGGCCTGCCTTTGTCGGTTTTGTTGTTAATGCGCCTATTTCAAGCGCGTTAAGCGCTTTTCTCGCGTCGCCATCACACACATCTGCAAGAAAATTCAAAACATCCTGCTCGATCTTGATAGATATTTTCCCAAGGCCTCTTTCCTTATCCCCCAGGGCTCTTTTCAATATGCTGATTATATCTTCCTTTGATAATTTCTTTAATTCAAATACTATTGAACGCGATATGAGCGGCGAAACCAGACTAAAAAATGGGTTATGCGTTGTCGCGCCTATCAATACAGGATTGCCTGATTCCACATCCGGCATCAATACATCCTGCTGTGCCTTATTAAATCTATGGATCTCATCTATAAAAAGTATGGTCTTTTTGTTAGATGCCCGTTCTCGCTCTTTGCTCGCTTTGATCGCGTCCCTTAATTCCTGGACATTTGAAAGCACTGCATTTATCTCATAAAAATATGTCTTTGTGATATTCGCGATTACATGCGCGAGAGCGGTCTTTCCTGTGCCTGGCGGGCCATAGAGGATCAGAGAAGCAATCCTGTCAGCGTCTATTGCCCTTCGGAGAAGCTTACCTTCTCCAAGTATGTGCGCCTGGCCCACAAACTCGCCCAGATCCCTGGGCCGCATCCGCACTGCTAAGGGTTCGTATTTCTTCGCATTCTTTTTTTTGGATTCGAATAAATCAGACATGATTTTAACGCAAATTCTCGCAAATCCAACGCGAATCCTTCGACAAGCTCAGGATTCTTAGTCCCGAGCAACGTCGAGGGACGAATATTCGCGAATATCAGCGTTAGATTCGCGTTTATTCGCGTTTAAAAAAATCCCCACTAGTGCCGTATGAAAGGCCGTATTTTGAACCCATTTAGCAAGTGGGTGCCCTCTTAGATGCTTGATGTTCCCTAGCTCCTAGGAACCAGGTCTACAGCCACACCTAACGTTAGGCTCCCAATTTAATGGTGTTGGCTCAAAAACTTCCTTTTCACCACGTACACCGCAGGGATACCTATATTATA
>JAHIRR010000005.1 GCA_018818505.1 Candidatus Omnitrophota bacterium
CAAAAGACTTAATTATCAACGTACTAGAAGCCCTTGAGCTTAAAGCAGATAATTTTGATATTGCATTATTTGAGAAATTTATTGATTATGAGTGGTATGGAATTTATTCTCACGACCCAGAATATATAAGAATTTATTTAAGAATATTACAATACGCAATAAACCATGATAAAGTTTTTGCAGGAAAGCCTAAGGTTGTTTTCCTTCCAAATCTAGATATAGACTATTCGCAATTTGGATTTAATTATTTCGACTTTACAAATAACAAAAGAAAATCGGTCGTAACAAACAGCAATATTTATATTATCAATACACCAAAGGGTTTCTACTGGAAAAGCATATTGGCACTTTCAGAAGTTCCTTTGGTTACTGGGGATAATTCTGTGACAGAGGCGTTAGCTAATAGGCAGAGATTTTTTTATGAAATAGAGCCTCATAAAGCGGATTTTGCAACATCCTTACGTGATATGGCTAGATCAGGATTGACGGAAAGAGAAATAGAAATCTACAGCCTTCTTCTGTTCCATAATCTTCCTGCCTATTTATCAAGCCATCACCCACAGTTTAATAGAAAGACACTAGAGTCAGAAATAGAAACTATGTTTGCATCGCTGGCTAGGATATTTACAGATTCTAATGCAAAGGAAATATTTATAAAAATAGGCAATAAAGTAATTGAAGCCAAAGGTAATGTTACTGATAAATTCATTAGAGTGATTCAGAAGAAAGAATGGTTGCAGTTAGATAAGATGAAGCAGGCAGTAGATAATATAGATATAAACATCTAGTTAAAGTACCACTTTGATCAAATTCACATTTTTTTATCCAAGCCCATAGCATCCGAGGATTTTATAACTTTTCTCGTTAATCGTAGACAAAATCAGAGACAGTCGATCAATAAAAAAAGAAGGAGTTATGCCATTATCTATTACCCCGGAAGACAGATTAATTTATACAATAGAAGTCGAAATCAATCTTCATGAATTTAGCCCAAAATATCCCAAAAACCCAAAGACCTTCGGAGCACTCCTTAGGAAGAAACGCATGGACAAAAGACTCACAATGAAAGGCATCGCCAGAAAATTAGGCGTTTCAGAGACAACGGTATACAATTGGGAAATCAGGAATAAAATACCCTACAGAAGAACAAAAGAAAAGCTCAAATCCCTACTTGGCTTAACCAAAAAAGATATCTCTATCTAAAGAACGATACTGTATCGCCTCTGATATATGATCTGTCTTGATATCCTCGCTTCCCTCGACATCCGCAATAGTCCTTGAAACCTTTAATATCTTATCATAAGCCCTTGCGCTAAGGTTTAACTCTGTCATTGCCATTTTAAGAAGGTCTTTTTCCTCTTTGCCCAGGGCGCAATATTTACGGATTTGTCTATGTGACATTGAGGAGTTACAAAATATGCCCTCATTCTTAAATCTTTCCCTCTGAATAGCCCTTGCTTTATTTACTCTTTCTCTTATTTGAGCCGACGTCTCACAGGGTCTATCACTTGCCAAATCTTTATATTCAATACGGGGCACTTCTATATGAATATCAATCCTATCTAATAAAGGTCCTGAAATCCTCGAGCGGTAAGCGTGGATTTGGTTCGGCGTGCACCTGCACTGAGATTTAAGGTCGGAGAAATGCCCACACTTACATGGGTTCATCGAAGCCACAAGAGTAAACTTGGACGGGAATCTCATTGTGGCGCTTACCCTGGAAATAGTTACGTACCCGTCTTCAAGGGGCTGCCTCAGCGCCTCAAGGACATTCCTGTGAAATTCAGGCAGCTCATCCATGAAAAGCACGCCGTTATGCGCCAGGCTTACCTCGCCAGGCTTTGGCGCGCTTCCTCCGCCAACAAGCGATGCGTCAGAAGAGGTGTGGTGCGGTGTCCTAAAAGGCCTTGTGTTTATTATTGCCTTTTTTGTTGGGACAAGGCCGCATATGCTGTATATCTTTGTGGTCTCAATAGCTTCTTCAAGTGTCATATCAGGCATGATCGTGGGCAGCCTCTTAGCGAGCATTGTCTTTCCGCTGCCAGGAGGCCCTATCATGATGATATTATGGCCTCCTGCCGCAGCGATCTCCATGGCCCTTTTTGCATAGACCTGGCCTTTTACGTCTGAAAAATCGACTTCATAGTCGTGGTTTTGATTTAGATGAATCTCTGCAGTATAAGGCAAGGGCGAGAGAGAATCCCCATAATTTATGAAATCGCACACGCTGCTGAGCCTGTCTACGGGATAGACTTCCAGGCCTTCTACTACGCTGGCCTCATATGCATTCTCTTCTGGCAGGATCAGTTTTTTATGCGAGTTCTTTAAGGATATTGCGATAGGCAGGACACCTTTTACAGGCCTTATCCTGCCATTCAGGGCAAGCTCTCCCAGAAATACAAAATCCTTTATGTTCTTATAAGCTATCTGTTCAGATGCGACAAGTACGCCTATTGCAATAGGAAGATCAAAGCATGGGCCTTCTTTCTTTATATCGCATGGCGCAAGATTTACTGTTATCTTTTTAGAAGGATACTTGAACTGACTGTTTTTTATAGCTGAGCGCACCCTGTCCCTGGATTCACGTATAGCAGTATCAGGAAGGCCTACAATAGTCACCTGCGGCAGTCCGCTCGCTATATCTACTTCAACCTCGATCTCTCTTGCCTCAATGCCAATAGTGGCTGCTGAAAATACCTTTGATAACATATAGACCCCCTCCTTATGTATATAAGACACGGGAAGAGGGCGGTTTTCTTTCAATTTTTTTAAGAATGTCAAATTTTATGCTGGCTACCTTGACAATCCTTACAACGTAATGTATACTTCATTATAAAATAAGCTGGAGTATTATACTTTATTATGAAGAAACTCTATATTTTATATTCTTTAGTGATTGTAGCTATATTTGTCAGTAGCGGGCTTGTGTTTGCTGCAACTGTGGGTAATTCTCTTGACCTTGATGTGCCAAATGTCTCTGCTATATTGAAACAGACGGCTGTGGATCAAGCCCTTGATGACTATGAACAGATGATAAAGATAAAGGCCTCGCTGGATATGGAATTTCTATTTGATAAGGATCTAAATGGGCCTAATGAAGTAGCAGGCGCTGAGCTAAAGGGAGAATGGAATATGGTAAAGCTGGGCGTTACTATTTTTGACAGGGTAGAGCCATATATCAAGATAGGCGCAGCAAGGTTAGATGCGAAGTGGAGACAGAATAGTGCATGGGACATAGAGGTTGCGTCTGATCAGGGTTTTGCATGGGGCGGTGGCATAAAGGGGATTATCTGGGATTTCGATGATCAAGGCCTTCGCCTGACAGGTGATGTTCAGTGTAGAATCGCGGATCTGGACGCTAGTGATATTGAGCGGGGAGGCGTTAGCATAACTGATACAGGCGCAGATTTTAAAGTAGAGGAATGGCAGGCAGCCATTGCTCTAAGTAAGAAGTATGAACTTCCTTTAAAATGGCAGAATATCTACTTAGTGCCTTATACAGGTTTGACGTTTTCTGATTCAACGGTAGATGTAAGCTTTAAAAATCCAGATGATCCTGCGCAGGATTGGACGCTCTATGACGCGAATAATGAGTCTATGTTTGGTTTTTTTCTGGGATGCGATATTATGCCGACAATATCAAGCTCGTTTATATACAGCATAGAGGTCAGGCTTGTGAATGAGATGGCTCTTACGCTTGGCGGCGCCATGAAGTTTTGAGAGAGGGTATAAAAATGAAAAAGATAATAATAATTTTATTTTTCCTGACCTTTGGTATCTCCTCGTTTGTGTTTGGAGCTACAGTAGGCGGCCCTGATATGAGTATCCCAGATGAGTCGCTTTTTCTAAAGGAACAGGCAATAAAAAATTCCCTTGATAGTTTTGAAACAGAGATGAATATAAAAGTCGGTCTAGACATGGAAATAGTTACCAAAAGAAAGCTTTCTTCTGCTGCAGATGTTACTGACGCTGAGCTGAGCGGCAGTAATTTCATGTTCAAGATCTCCGATAGTTATAAAGAGCTTATTGAGACCTACATAAAGATAGGGACATCCAGCCTTGAGGTTGAGTGGAGCCAGAATAATGATAAAGTCAAAGTGGAGTCAGATATTGGTATTGCCTGGGCCGCCGGCGCAAAGGCAAAGTTATGGACGCTGAAAAATTATAACGTTGATCTTACAATGGATTTACAATACAGGCATACTAGCCTGGGTTTTGACAAGGCAAAGATAAACGGTTCCGTATCAGCAGCTTCTCGCATTAACGAGGATTTCACAATAAGCGAATGGCAGACGAGTTTACTAGCCAGCAAGAAATACATTATTCCTTTAGGAGTAAACGATTGCTACGTTATTCCGTATGGCGGCCTGACTTATTTAGCGTCAGACGTGGATTTGAGTTTTACGCGGTCTACTTCCGGCCAGCTTTATTCTCTATATAACGCGGATGATGAAAATGACTTTGGTGTTGTGCTTGGCTGTGATATAATGCCGTTCTATTTGAGCTACTATCTTCTGAACTTTGAGCTCAGGCTCCTGAATGAGACTGCCCTGACCCTTGGCGGCACAGTGAAGTTCTAAACAGTATCCCATCTTTTTCCTTGCTATAGTTCCTATCCATTATATATAATGTTAAAGCTACCTGTTCCACCGCGTAGGTGGAATTAATTCCACCTACGCGGTGGAACAGGTCTAAATTTGGAGGGTGAAGTGGATTTTTTTGTAGACTTAGGGAAAAATCAGATGTTTTTGACTGCCTCGTTAGCATGGCTTTTAGCGCAGACCATAAAGGTGGCAATAGGTGTGATACGCGAGAAGCGGTTTAACTTTAAATGGTTCGTGGGGGCAGGGGGCATGCCGAGTTCTCATGCCGCTACTGTGGCAGCGCTTGCCGCTTCTATTGGATTCACCTTTGGTTTTTCGTCGGCATTTTTCGCGTTCGCGTTTTTCATCGCGTTTATCATAATGTTTGATGCCCAGGGTGTGCGGCGGCAAAGCGGCCAGCAGGCAGAGATACTCAATAAGATGATAGAGGATATTTACTTACAGAAGGGCGTTAAGCAGGACCGCCTTATAGCGTTATTAGGCCATACGCCTATACAGGTATTCATAGGCGCTGCATTAGGTATTCTTGTTGCGATTTTTTGTTACAGATAAAATATGGAGGATAGAGTGAATAGTAAACTGGTTGGTGCGGGGATTGGCTTGGCGTTGATATTGGTATTGATAGTTATAGTATTCAGTCCTAAGAATCAGGCTAAGATAGGGGGATTGTCAGATTTTAGATCTGTTAGGGAGTTGATTTCAAAGGACAATCTGGATGAGGCAGAGAAAAAGATAGCTGAGCAGGCAGATAAAGATCCCAATTCAGCTGAAACAGGCAGGATCTATTTTGATCTCGCGAAATCTTACGAGGAAAAAAAGGAGATCGTTAAGGCAAGGGATGTCTATCAGTTGATATTGAGCAAATACCAGAATGTCGATAATATACTTCAGATACAGGAAAAACTAGGCGCGCTTAATACAGAGATACTCTTTTCTTCTATTATTACAGATACGGATGTGCTCTATCAGGTGGAGCCAGGCGATAGTCTTTCGAAAATCGCGAAGAAATTCAAGACAACAATTGAACTTATAAAGGCTTCAAACTCACTCAAAGATAATACTATACTGGCCAATTCAAGGCTAAAGGTCTCGACTGCCAGATATAAGATATTGATAGACAAGTCTCAGAATCTTTTAACGATCTTTTCTGGCGATGAGGACATTGTAAAAGTCTACCCGGTTGCAACAGGCAAAAATGGATCTACGCCAGTAGGGACTTTTACCATAATCAATAGAATGGAAGATCCTGTCTGGTATAAAGAAGGCGCGATAGTGCCTGCTGAGAGCCCTGAAAATATTCTTGGTTCGCGCTGGCTTGGGTTTTCTG
>JAHIRR010000021.1 GCA_018818505.1 Candidatus Omnitrophota bacterium
ATGCAGGCGTAAATGGATCCATCCTTGCGCTCGTAGTCGGGCCGCAAGAACCAATGACCTGACCCTTTCTCGCGGGCGTTGGCCCAGTATAATAGATGGTCTCGCCTTTAATTGAAACAGGTGATCTCTTTGCCTCAACCATCTTCTTATGCGCTGCGTCCCGAGCAGTCAAAAGAGGCCCATTCAACAAGACCCACTCCCCAGGCCTGAGTTTTTTTATAACATCTTTTGTTAAAGGCAGATTTATCTTTTTCATGATTAAATCACTTTCCTCGCATCCCTTGTAGCATGGCAACTTATATTTACAGCAACAGGTAATCCTGCAATGTGCGTCGGATATGTCAAGATACTCACGCCCAGGGCTGTGGTTTTCCCGCCAACGCCCATTGGCCCGATCTTAAGCTTATTGACTCTTTGCAGTATCTCTTTTTCTAACTTTGCAATGTGCGGCTTTTTACTATACTCACCCACTGGCCTTAAAATCGCCTCCTTGGAAAGAGATACTGCCTTATCAAGTGTACCACCCATGCCAATACCTATATACATAGGGGGGCATGCCTTTGAACCCAGCTCTTTTATAACTCCGGCTGCAAAATTCACAATAGAAGAAGCAGGATCCGTAGGCCTGAACATCCTGGTCATTGAGGCATTCTCGCAGCCAAACCCCTTTACTACAAGAATTACCTTTACCTTATTTCCCGGCACGATTTTTGTATAAATCACCGGCGGCAGATTCGTATTTGTATTGGTGCGTATCAATGGATCCCGCACAATAGATTTCCTGAAGTAACCGTCTTTATATGCGTCCCTCATGCCGTCTGCCACAGCATTATCGATGTCACCTTTTATCCTTACATCCTGGCCTACTTCCAGATACACGACCACCATGCCTGTATCCTGGCATATGGGAAGATGTTTGCGCTTCGCAATCGCAGCATTATAGATAATAATATCCAGTATGCGCCTTGCTTTATCACCTGTCTCTTTTTTCCTTGCCCGCCTTAGCGCATAAAGCACATCCGGCCGCAGCTCAAGATTCGCCTTTATACAAAGCGCCTTGACTACCTTAGCTATGAGACCGCTATTTACAGTGCGCATCACTTTACTCCTAAAAATTTATGCATCTGCGGTATTATCCTGACATTGGGAAGTTTCTCTCTCGCGCCCTCAAAAAAAACAGGCAGGAGGTCTATCTTCTCCAGCCCCCTATCATGGCTTGCCGGCTGAATTATAAAAGGTATATTCTTATTTACCTTCTCGATTATAGATGCGGCTGTATTGATATCCGATAAAAGCGTCTGAGGCATTATCACTGATTTGACAAACACCTCTTTACCGGCCGCCTCTTTTAAAAAAACAGCATGCTCATCCCAGTATGGCTTTAGGCCTGTTGAAGAAGGAAGCTTGAAATCCATGCTTATTATATCCACATACTTCAATATCTTTAAAAGCCCGGCTGTCAATATGCCGTTTGTCTCAAGATATATCCTTTTGCCCTCTTTTTTTAAAGCCGGGAGCATTTCTTTTAAAAAATCCGCCTGCAGCAGCGGCTCGCCGCCTGTAAGAGAGATATTTCTCTTACCGGATATTATGATCTCCTTTATGAGTTCAGAGGCCTCATATTCTGAAAACGCGTCTTTCTCCTTTCTTTTCTCATCACAGAACCTGCAGGAGAGATTGCATCCGTGAAATCTTATAAAAAGCTGCCTCTCCCCCACATAAAGCCCTTCGCCCTGGATAGAAGTAAACATCTCTGTGATCCTGGCTTTATTAATCATCTGAACCCCTTTGCTCTTAGTCTGCAGGCATCACACCTGAGGCACGGTTTTCTATTTCCCTTGTAGCACGACCACGTAAGCTCAAAAGGTACGCCAAGTCTCTTTCCTATAGAGACTATTTCTTTCTTTGTCTTGTAAAGAAGCGGCGTTACTATCTTTATTCCCTTGGACCTTGTCGCCTCCTTTACCAGCTCATTGAATTTCCTGAAATAGAGCGGCCTGCAGTCAGGATAACCTGAAAAATCCCTTGCATTCGCGCCGATAAAAATGGCCTTTGCGCCTATTGCTTCCGCGAATGAAAGCGCAAAACTAATAAAGATCGTATTCCTGGCAGCGACATATGTAACAGGCACCCCTGAGGACTTTCTATTCTCAGGGACTCTGATTTTCCTGTCTAACAGCGCGCTATTTTTCCAGGGCAGCTTAATTTTTAATACAGAATAATCTGACTTTGCTAGTCTTTTAGCAAAACCTATCTCTTTTTTATGCCTCTGCCCGTAATCAAAAATAAGAGAATAAGTTTTATAGCCTCTTTTTCTAGCAAGAAAAAGCGTAACAGCTGAATCCATGCCTCCTGAGAGTAAGACTATCGCTTTTTTCATATTCTCCCTCCCCTCACCCTTTCTCCCTCTCCCCATAAAAATCTTTGATTTTTATGGGGAGAGGGTTGGGGTGAGGGGTCACGCCCTAGGATGCACTTTGTCATAGATCGACTTTAAACGCTCTGTTGTAACATGCGTATATATCTGCGTGGTGGATAAATTCGCATGCCCTAAAAGCTCCTGCACAGACCTCAGATCCGCGCCCCTGTCTAAAAGATGTGTTGCAAAAGAATGTCTCAGGGAATGCGGTGATATCTTTTCGCTAAGGCTTGTCTTTCGTATATATTTATCTACCACGCGCCTCACTGCCCTGTCGGTCATGCGCCGTCCACTCTTATTGATAAAAACTGCTTTTTTATCCTTTATATTCAGAGAGTTAAGCTTTCCCAGATAATTCCGCATTGCCCTTAATGCCCTGTCGCCTACTGGCGCGAGCCGTTCTTTCTTGCCCTTACCATATACCTTTAAAACACCGCTTATAAAATCTACCCTGTCTCTATTAAGGCTTACGAGTTCGCTCACGCGTATGCCGCTCGAATAAAGTGTCTCGAGTATTACCCTGTCCCTGATCCCATACACATCAGACACTTCAGGCGACTCAATGAGTCTCACCACCTGGTCTGTATCTAAAAAAATCGGGAGCCTTTTTTCCAGCTTCGGCGTTTGAAGGCCTGTGGCAGGACTTGCCTTGATATAACCTTCCCTGCACAGGAACCTAAAAAAACTCCGCAAGGCAGCCATCTTCCTTGCGACAGATCTTTTTGAAAAATTCTTCTCCTTCATGCGCGCCAGAAAAAGCCTCACATCCACATGCGAAATCTTCTCTAACGCCTTTTCCTTGATCGATTTGTCAAAATC
>JAHIRR010000277.1 GCA_018818505.1 Candidatus Omnitrophota bacterium
CTGATATGATCATCAAGAGCGCGCCAGACGATACAGCTATGACCTTGTCCACCTTTTCAGTTGCCACAAGATACAGCACCACCAGAACTATTACCGAGGCTACTATTATACCGATCATGATCTACCCATGTCCCTATTTTCAAAAAATGCCTTACAAATGTCACCGCGCGTAATTATCCCTTTCAGGATCCCATCTTTTTCCACAAGGATCCTGCGGACATTGTTCTTTAGCATCATAGCTACTATCTTTAAAAGCGAGGCATTCTCTTCTACGGTTATCGCGCCCTTCTTCATAATGTCCTCTGCCACAAATAGCTCAAACGTAGGCATTGATTCAAATTCCTCATCAAGCGCTCCGAAATCATCTATAAACATGATGTTCTCGCCCAGCATATCGAAATAATCCGGCAAAAGCACTGCAAGGATCTCTGCCTTTGTGATCATACCGAGAATACGCCTGTTATTATCAACAACTGGTATGCCCCCATAGCGAGTCTTTTTAAAGATATCATAGATCTCACGTATCCCTGTAGATAAAGATACTGTCACTATATCCGTTGCCATGACGTTTTTAGCATTCATCTTGCCTCCATATACATCATATAATAAGCTATTATTCTATTATAAATAAGAGGGTTTGTCAACTTCTGGACAGAGGTAGGATAAGATCGATAGTACGCTGGCTAGAGCCTGAATTTTTGTCCACAGTATGCTTTGCATTAACGCCCAGCCTCTTTTTTTCCGCAGAATCATTCAGAAGCAGCTTAATAGAAGAATATAATCCATCTTTATCTTGTACTTGAATAGCTCCTTTATTCTCAAGAAAGGACTTTGCCACATCCTGGAAATTAAACATATATTTTCCAAATATCACTGGCCGTGACAGGGCTGCCGGCTCAATAGGATTTTGCCCACCCTTTTTAACCAGACTTCCTCCGATGAATACGATATCCGCAGCAGAATAGATACTCTTAAGTTCACCGATGATATTCAGAATAATTATCTCGTTGCCCGTGGCCCGTTGGCCCGTTGGCCCGTTGGCCGAATATCTTAAAGAAGTTAAGTTATGCCTGGCTATAATCTGTTCTATCTCTTGTGTGCGTTCTACGTGACGGGGTGCAATGAGAAGTTTTAGATTTTTATATTCTCTTTTCAATCTTAAAAAACAATCCAGGATTATCTCTTCTTCTCCTCTGTGCGTACTGCCTGCTACTAATAGGCTCTCTTCTTTGCCAATACCTAATTTATCCCTTATCTCATGCCTCCTATTGCCTGGCCCTAACAACAAGAGGTCAAACTTTAGATTGCCGACAGTAAAGATCCTCTCTTTTGGCGCGCCTAAGTCCAAGACCCTTGCTGCGTCCTGCTCTGACTGCATGAGAATAAGAGAAAATTTTCTCAAGAGCCTTGAAACTATAAGCCTGATCCTTTTATACCCGATGTAAGACCTATTAGAAATCCTGCCGTTTACAAGAATAGTCTTTACGTTGAACCTGTGAAGTGAAGAAATAAGATTCGGCCAGAGTTCTGTCTCAAGACACAGGAATAACTCAGGTTTTATAGTCTTAACGACCTTGTTTGTAATAAAACTCAGGTCAAATGGAAGATAAAAAACCTCTTCCTCTGGCGTAGCCACTGTCCTGGCAACCTTATTTCCTGTATGAGTCACGCTCGAGAATATAATTTTATGAGAAGGGAATTTTTCTCGCAATAGAGGCGCCAAGATACTCGCTGTCTTCATCTCCCCCACGCTGACCGCGTGTATCCATATGACCTTACTGCCAGAAGAGATGGATTTGAGGCGTTTAGAAAGAATCCCAAACCTACTGGCCATACCATACCTATATCGCTTCGTCACGATAAGATATGGCAGGTAAAATATGCCAAAAAGGATGAATGCAATATTATATAAAATATACATATGTTACAAGATGTTACAAGAGGTTACAGAAAGTTACAGGAAGTTACAAAAAAAACGGTGAGGTTACATGTTTTTTAATGCAACCTCGTGTAACATCTTGTAACGTCCTGTAACTTCTTGTAACCTCCTTTGTATTTAAGCTCGTTCGTAATATGAAGCGCACGAGGTATCAGACTCCCAGACAGATACTGACTTTACTGAAACATCTTTCTTTATGGACTTCTGAAGCTCTTCAAAGATGTATCTCGCGATATTCTCCGCGGAGGGGTTCTGTTTTTTAAAAAAGGTTGATTTGTTGAGATGTGAGTGGTCTAATTTTTTCAGCACATTATTAAGTTTTGCCTTCAGGGCCTTAAAATCCGCAGCTATGCCGATATCGTTCAAAGAATCGCTCTCAAATCTAGCCTCTATCTTCCAGTTATGGCCATGCAGCTTCTCGCACTTACCCCTGTACCCCCTGAGATTATGCGCGCCGCTAAAATCCGCTTTTACAAGTATCTCATACATGATCCACTCTCCTGGCTTTGTAGATCTTTTTTCCTAAAAATTTCTGTCCGACCTTTACGAATTGCTCCACCGCGTCTGTTACGAAAAATCTGTGCACAGGAGTTTTAGAACGCGATGCTAATTTGTTATTCTTTTTCAAAACACCCGCGACTTTTTCCGCCACTGAACTCGCAGAATCAACTATCTTAACATTTTCTCCGACTGTCCTCGAAATTGATTTTCTTAAAAGCGGGTAATGCGTGCATCCCAGAACAAGCGTATCTATATCTTTGTCCATTAGCGGCTTGAGATATTTTTTTACAATACTAAGCGTGATCTTGCCATTCAACCATCCTTCTTCAGCAAGAGGCACAAATAAAGGGCACGCCCTGGAAATTATGCTATTTCTGGATATAAGTTTGATCTCCTTTTCATAAGCTTTGCTTTTTATTGTCGTCGGCGTGCCTATAACCCCTATCCTGCCATTCCTGGTCACCTTTACTGCCTTTCTGGCGCCAGGTTTGATTACACCTATAATAGGAACTTTGAATCTTTTTCTCAAAACAGCTAACGCAATACTCGAAGCAGTATTACAGGCCACGACTATGAGTTTGACTTTAAAGGTTTTAAGAAACTGCGCATTCTCAATTGAAAAGCGCTTTATAGTCTGATTGGACTTTGTACCATAAGGAACCCTGGCAGTATCACCCAAATACACGATCTGCTCCTTAGGTAGGCACTTCATAACCTCCCTAACCACAGTAAGCCCCCCAACTCCAGAATCAAATATCCCAATAGGCCGATTGTCCATAAAATTTTGAGGTCCCTCGACGCGCCTAATAATGTTCCTATTCGTCACATTATTAGGTTTGCTCGGGATCAATCTCGCCTTCGGCGAGATTGGTGGAGGCGGCGGAAATCGAATCCGCGTCCTCTGGCATCCCAAAAACAGTATCTACATGCTTAGGTTACCTTTTGGTCTCGCCTGATGAGCTCCGGTA
>JAHIRR010000278.1 GCA_018818505.1 Candidatus Omnitrophota bacterium
AAGAAATTACACAACCCTATACGTCAGCCTAACCCCAAAGCAGGCCCAAAAACTTAGGAATTTGGCTAAAAGAGAGAGAAAATCTGAATCCGGAGCGTTGAGACAGGTGCTTGATGCCTATTTGAAGCAGGTAGAGGCCAATGGCCTGCCTTTTGAGCCATACAGGAAGATATCTCCTTTAGGCATGAAGGTATTGCCGAGAACAATAACCATAGAACAGGACAGAAAGCTGAGGGAAATAGCAGAAAAAACAGGTAGGAAGATATCAGGGCTGGCAAGAGAGGCGGTTGAGAGATATTAGCCCCTACGTATTTTTCCTAAGAAATTTATTGACATAGGGGTATGAATATGTTAAACTTAATTTAGGCTTTTAAAATATATTTAAAGATTTTGAATACATACAGATGTTGCAGGGGTGAGCGCAATGGTTAATATTTTGAAAGTTGTTTTAATATTTACAATTACATTAGCTAATTTGGCCTATAGTTCCTACGCTATTGCAGGTCAGAAACAGATAGACTGTCAAAAATCAATTGTCCATTTGAGGCTGCCACTTTCTTCTGATGCTGATTCACCCGACGGGAAAAACGAAGAAAGTATAAGCTCAAACTCAAGACTTAGAAGAGTATTAGATATAATCATCTCAAAATTAGGGATTAAAAGCCACGATTATAAAGATAAGCCATATCTTGCTAATGCAAAAATTGCACATGAAAAAGCCTCTTTTGATACGAAGATGGCTTTAGCTAAAAAGGCAAATGCTGATATGGAACATAGAGCAGGCCTTGAAGCAGAATCGGAGGCTTTAAAAGATGAAAGGGTTAAGCTGATAATAAAAATGCTTGGCTTATCGAATAATGCAGCTATGGATTATGTACCGATGTTGCAGGATTTGCGAAAAAGCACTGTTTATGGGAGCAGTTTAGAAAAATTAGGACAATATATAAATAATCATTCCAAAAATCCTTTTTCTAGAGCCGGAATAATAGCAAACCTTGAGCATGTATTTTCTAAGGAAAGGATTGAGGATAGGATAAAAGCTACAAGCATTAGCCGTCATTATTTGAATCAAGAAGGAGTTACATTGCCTGAAAAGTTAGCATGTTATTATATATTAAACTTATTCGGCGATAGGCAAGAGAAGAACGTTGCAGTAAAAAATTTATTAGAAACCGCCGTATTACATCTGCAACAAGATGGAAATTGGGAGAATGTTAAATTAGCTTTAACGCTTCTTTCTCGTTGTGACATTCCAGATGAAATAAGAGATGAAGTTTCTACTAACATTGCAAGAGCCAATCAATATGAAACATTCACGAATTCTGAATTATGCCCTCTTATTTTAGAAAAAGTTGGACTTTCAGAAGAAGCCCTTAAAAGCTTTCTTAAAAACGAAAGGTTTTTTAGCCATATAATGCCAGCCTATCTTAGTTATCACGATGTACCTACAATAAAGATGTTGGCAAAATTTGCTGGCGAGAATACTTCTTTATTAAACGAGAATACTTCTTTATTAAATAAAATAAAGGCCTCATTAGGAGAAGATAGGTATAATAATTTCTCATATATAGTATTTCTAGGTAATATAGAAAATGAGAAAATCGCTTCTAAAGAATTTAAAGAAATTCTTTATCGTTCAGGAGATAGATTTGTACATGAAGCTGTTGTTGCTTATAAATCATTTTATTCGCCGACAAAAGTTGAGCTTTTAAGATACCTTGACGAATTTGGCAAAATATGTTACGAAAAGCCAAGGGACAACAGCACGCCATTTTATTTATTTATGTGCACAGAGATAGTCGGCCATATTAGCGAGATTTATTTTAACTTTTCGAATTTCAATAGGTTACTTGATAGTATCTTTACAGATAGAAATAGTGAACGTTATAATTCAGATATGTTTCGATTTGCAGCGCAAGGAGTAGTATCGTTGTCGTCAAAAATAAAAGGCAAGGCTGAGTGGATAGATATTTTAGAGAAAATGATGGATAATACTTATATAGATGTTTCTGAGATGGGAATCGAGGCTGCAAGAAAAATGAATATAAAAAGCCCTCATTTTTCAGATGTTCTACTAGGGAAACATTTGGAGGGAGATAGGATGTCCAATGCTGTAACTTTATCTCTCAGTTTTTATGCGGGCGATGTAAAAAATAATATCATAGAAACATTGGAGAAATCTGGCGGACAAAAAGCCCTTAATGAAATTACAGAAGAAGAAAATAGAATAAGGACACAATTATTAGCAAAGGCTTCTGAGTCAATGCATTTTTTAGTTGAAGATGGCACGGCCGTTGTTTCTCCTCTTACCATAAATCAGACCTCTGCTGATGTTAAAACCGCTTCTTCCTGTCTCTGATTATGTATTTCATTTTGCATTCTTTCGCGCAATAGTTTC
>JAHIRR010000279.1 GCA_018818505.1 Candidatus Omnitrophota bacterium
CGCATGCAACAGGAGACATCCTGTTGATCCAGGACGCGGACCTGGAATATAGTCCCTATTCCTACCCTGACCTCCTAAAACCATTCTTAGAACAGAATGCCGACGCTGTATATGGCTCGAGGTTTCTGAATAAGAAACGGCCGGAAAACATGAAATTGGCGTATTTTCTGGCAAATCGCTTTGGAACCATGCTTACCAATCTCTTGTACGGCACGCATGTCACAGATGCCATGACATGCTTCAAGGTCTTTAAGGCTCGTACAGTCAAGGGAATAATATTTACAAGCAAGGGTTTTGGCGCTGATTCAGCAGAACTTACAGCCAGGATATCCAAAAGAGGATTTAAGATCAAAGAAGTGCCCATCCCTTACAAGGCAAGGACATTTAAAGAAGGTAAAAAATTCCACCCCATCTACTCACTGAACGTCTTGTGGGCCATCATTAAATATTCTTTTATTTGAACGCGAATTATCGCAAATCCAACGCGAATACTCGCGAATTCCATACTGCATTCGCGATAATTAGCGTTAGATTCGCGTGTATTCGCGTTATAAAAAATAATTAATCTGAAAGCTTATCCAAAACCTGCTGTGCTATTTTATTCTGCGGCTCTCTCTCAAGTACAAAAACTGCCTCTTTTTTTGCAAGCTCCAGCCTATTCTGATTAAAATAAATAAGGGCTAAAGTCTCATGGGAATACAGGAAACTATTATCTATCTCTATGCTCCTTTTCAGCTCCCTGATCGCAGCAGGGTAATCGCCCTTACCAATGTATATATTTGAGAGATTATAGTGCGGCTGGGCATAGTAATCGCCGAACTCTATTGCCTTTTTATACTCTCTAATCGAATCTTCTAGCCTTCCTTCATCAGCATATGCCATCGCAAGATTGTTGTGAAGCCTCGCAGAATCAGGCTTATATCGTATTGTGCTCTCGTAAAAAGATATAGGATCATGCCATTCCCTATTTCTTTCGTAAGTCCTCCATATGTAAAGACTGCTGATCAGCATTATTAATAGAAGCGCCAACGGCCTAAATGCCTTACCTTTACTCAACAATCTATCCATGCACCACGCAACTGCTATAAAAAACCCTATTGACGGCAGATAGAGCCAGTGTTCATAGATCAAGGCATTTATGGGGATGATATTTGAATTAGGAAATATCGAGATAAAAGACCAGGCTGCTGAAAATAATAGGAATTTATATCTTTTTCTGCATGCAAAACCTGTTAGAAAAATAGCCCCAACCATGAAAAACCCCAGGAAAACCTTTGGCTCAAAAATAGAATAAGATAAGGCTATATCCCTTTCCATGTGCAGGCCGAACGGCCATAAAAGTATCCCGAAATATACAGGCAATGTCTTTAAAAATGTGCATAGCCTTATATAAAATGGGACATAGAAAAACGCCTTGGGCGCGTTTTCTGGTATAGTATGGGAAAAATCCAAGGCCGTAAGCCTTAAAATACCGTATACAATAATTATAGCGACAAAGGGAATCAGGTACTTTAACTCGCGCTTAACATCTCTATCTCTAAAAATGATATAAAGTAATATCAGGGCTGGTGTCACTAAAGCTGACTCTTTGGAAAAAATCGCGAATAAAAAAGCAAGGCATGATAAAAGAATATTCTTTTCAAATAACAAAATACTCAGGAGGATAAACAAAACCGACATAGGGTCTGCCCTGCCGGATATATATGTGACTGCCTCTGTTTGAACGGGATGCATGGCAAAGAATAATGCGCTGAGAAAGGCCATACTCTGAGAAAAGATGTTTTTGAGCAGCAAAAATAGGAGGATTGCAGCTATAGCGTGAAAAAAGATATTGCTCGCGTGATGGCCCGGCAATTTATATCCCCATACCAGATAATCTATGCCATGACTTATTGCCTGTATGGGCCTGTAAAAATTACTGCCTTTTCTCGCGCCATGGATACTATTCTGCGTAAACAACGCTGGCCATTTATGCCAGTCTTTTACTGTTGTATTCCTCAATATCCAATCCTCATCATCCCATATGAACTGGTTCTGAAGGGAATTTGCGTAAGATAATACTGCGGCGAAAAGTAAGATTAAAATAAAAACTGTGTTTGATCTATTCATATCTTTACCTTGGACAACTTCGTAAGTTACCCTTAAGGGGTAACTTACGAAGTTGTCCAAGGTCAGCTTAATAAATCCCTTGCCTTTAGTTTGCCTGATGCCCTTTTATAATCTTCAAAATCTATGCAAATCAGATCTGGCCTCTTGTGTTTTATCCTCTTCGCATCCCTTGTCCTTGAGGCAATGTACTTGAATTCGGTGTCGCATTGCGGACAGGATCTTGCCTTTGAATAATCTATGCCAAGCTCCCGGCACTTAGAGCAATCCCCTGTAAGATCTCCAACCACAAGAAGATGCTCAGATATATCCTTTATATCAAATTCTTTCCATACGCGAATAAATTCGCCCATGTTGTGTCCTAAAAAAAATGCCCCGCACCTTTTTGCATTAAGGTGCGGGGCAAAGGCAGCTATCTAAAATTAAACTATTGCTTTTACGTTAGCTGCCTGTTCTCCCTTTGGTCCTTGGACAATATCAAATTCTACATCCTGACCTTCTGCTAAGGTCTTATAGCCGTCACCCTGTATGGCTGTATGATGCACAAATACATCCTTGCCATCTTCAGGAGTAATGAAGCCGTAGCCTTTTTTATTGTCAAACCATTTCACTTTCCCTTTTGACACTCTGCTACCCTCCTTCCGTACACCTTGTTATGAAACATTCAAACAAGGCAAAAATTATTTACCAGAGAAGTTTACCACAATAGGGCTATTTTGTCAATTATTTTTATTCTTGCGCAGCTTCTTATATTTTCTTAGCTCAAAAAATATCCCTATGCCGTATTTTATACCCCTGGATATGCTTATCTGGGATGCCTCTTTGAAATAACGAGTCTCAATAGGTATTTCTTCTATTTTAAAACCAAGACTCGCGGCATCTATCAGAATCTGGCCATCGAACAGAAAATCATCTGAATAATTTTTCCAGTCCACGCTTTCTAAAAATTTACGGCTATATGCGCGAAAGCCTGTGTGATACTCTGAGAGATTCAATCCCAATACCTTATTTTCATACATGCTGGAGAGCCTGTTTGAGATATATTTATGCAGCGGCATGCCGCCTTTAAGCGCGCCTCCATTCAAGATCCTTGAACCTAGCACCACGTCTGAGGCGCCATCCAATATAGGCTGGATTAATTCTGGGATCTTTTTTGAATCATACTGATGATCAGGGTGGAGCATCACAATAATGTCTGCTTCTTTACGGAGGGCTTCTCTGTAGCAGGTCTTCTGATTAGCTCCATAACCTTTATTCTTATCATGGGCAATAAGCGTAATATCCAGCTTCCTGGCTATCTCAACAGTTTTATCCCTGCTGTAATCATCACATAATATGATCTCAGCGACAATACCCTCGGGTATATCCCTGTAGGTCTTTTCCAAGGTAAGCTCAGCATTGTAGGCTGGCATTACAACTATTATTTTCTTATTCATATCATTTGAATGGTAGATCGGCAGGATCAGGCATCTGGCATCTCTTCTGTTGCCTTTTCTTCATAGTCGTGAAATATGTCTTTTGCTTTTATGTTGTGGTCTTTTTCCAGAGTCTTTAGCCTCTGTTCCAATTCGTGCTGCATCTTTAACATGATCTTCACAACATCCGCTACTGGATCTGGAAGATTCCCGTGTTCGAAATCCAGTTCCAGTTTTTTCATGACCTTTTTTTCAACAATCTTGCCTGGTATGCCTACCACAGTAGCGCCGCTCGGCACATCCTTTACAACAACAGAGCCAGACCCTATCTTCGCGCCATCACCTATTGTAATCGGGCCGAGCACGCAGGCATTGGACCCTATCACGACATTCTTGCCTATTGTAGGATGGCGCTTGCCTTTTTCAAGGGCAGTCCCGCCAAGCACTACACCTTTATATAGTAAGGCATCATCGCCTATCTCGGACGTCTCTCCTATGACAACGCCCATGCCATGATCCATAAACACACGCCGGCCTATCTTTGCCCCAGGATGTATCTCTATGCCTGTTAAAAATCTAGCGACATGAGAAATAGCCCTGGCAATAACATACATCTTATGCGAGTAAAAAAAGTGCGCTATTCTGTGGAACCATAAGGCATGAACGCCTGGATAGCATAAAAATACCTCCAGCCCGCTCTTAGCCGCAGGATCTTTTTCCATGGCGGATCTTATGTCTTCCCTGATCCTACTAAACATATGTCGCTCCTCTCAATCATGTCATTGCGAGGAGCGAAGCGACCGTGTCCCGTTCCAAATCAGAGATTTGGAACGGGACGAAGCAATCTCAAAACCACGTTGAATGGGATTGCTTCGCTTCGCTCGCAATGACAGTATAAGTCTATTTATCCACGTCCGGGTCACCGTCAAGAAGTATCCAATCAATGTCATCACCTATGCGCTCTGCCCGCGCCCGAGGGTGCTCACATCCAGCTATA
>JAHIRR010000280.1 GCA_018818505.1 Candidatus Omnitrophota bacterium
AGTTCGTTCGACGAATAGACCCTGTTAAGATTCTCGCCTGGTATTTTCATAAAGCTCGGCAGGCCCGCGCCAGTGCCAATAAAAACAGCCTCATAGCCCTCTTCGTACAGTTCCTCTAACGTCGAGACATTCCCTGCTATAAAATTCATCTTGATCTCAACGCCCAAAGACTTAAGATATTCTACTTCCTTTTTTACAATATCCTTTGGCAAGCGAAACTCAGGGATACCATAGACCAATACCCCACCAGCAGCATGCAAAGCCTCAAATACTGTGACACAATACCCAAGCCTTGCCAGATCCCCTGCGCAAGTAAGTCCAGCTGGCCCAGAACCGACAACAGCGACTTTTGCCCCACTCGCCCTTGTCCCTTGTCCCTTGTCACTTGTCCCTCTCTTCAATTCCCAATCCGCAGCAAACCTTTCAAGCCCGCCTATATTTATAGGTATCTTTTTCGCGCCCAGCACACATGCGCCCTCGCATTGATTCTCCTGCGGGCAAACCCTGCCGCACACGCCCGGAAGATTATTTTTCTCTTTGATGATCTTAATAGCATCACCGAATCTCTTGTTTTTTATAGCTTCAATAAAACGCGGTATGTCTATTTCAACAGGGCACCTCAATGAGCACCTGGCTTTTTTACAAAAAAGGCATCGGCTGGCTTCATTGACAGCCTCATCCTGAGACATTCCAAACGCCACTTCATTGAAATTTTTAATTCTGTCTTTGGCGCTTTGTTTTTTCACTGCAATATCTCCCTTATCTTGCACGCGTGCTTCTCCTGCTCCTTAAAAAGTGCCTGCCGCGACATCATCTCTTTGAAATTTACCTGGTGCGCGTCAAACTCAGGACCGTCAACACATGCAAACTTTGTCTCGCCGCCCACTTCGATCCTGCACGAACCGCACATGCCAGTCCCGTCTACAAGAACCGTGTTTAAAGAAGCGAGGGTCTTTATGTTATGCGGGCGCGTCAAATCCGCGACCACCTTCATCATGATAGCTGGCCCAACAGCGTATACCAGATCTATTTTTTTTCCAGAAGCAATAAGTCTTTTCAAGACATCCGAGACAAAACCCTTTTCGCCCTCAGAACCGTCATCAGTAGTAATAAAAATCTTATCGCACGCCTTGCTCAGCTCATCCTTGAATATCACAAGCTCTTTATTTCTCGCGCCAACGATAACGACCACCTCATTGCCCGCAGCCTTGTACGCCTTTACCACAGGATAAAGCTCCGCGATGCCGACCCCTCCGCCAATACAGCACACAGCCCCCATCTTCTTATTATCTGTCTTGTGGCCCAATGGCCCGACGACATCCATCAATGACTCTCCCTGTTTTTTCTCCGCGAGCCTGTGCGTTGTCACACCGACCACCTGATACACAATAGTAATAGCGCTTTCGCCACGGTCAGCTATAGTAAGCGGTATGCGCTCGCCTTTTTCATCGATCCTTACCATGACGAACTGGCCTGCCGCGGCCTTTTTAGTTATCAAAGGCGCCTCCAGTTCCATCTTAAAAAGCGCTGGCGCTATTTTTGTATTCGATAAAATCTTATGCATCAGCTTCCTCCCCTATTGATCTCGCCTTCTGTCAAAAACAAACCACAGAGAACACAGAGATTTTTTATAGTTCCCTCTGTGTACTCTATTAGACTTTAGTCAGCCAATATTTGATGTCTACTTAACAAAACCTTCTTTTTTTAAACTAAAACTGCTTTTATATTTTTTCTAAAAATGCCTGAGAACACAGAGGTCTTTTTCAATTATAGTTTTCCTCTGCGCACTCTGTGGTTTCTTTTATATCCTTTCATGTTCTATTTGACGCTACCTATTAATCTCAAGCCTTTTAATGTCAGTTCTGGGTCGATCTTATCAATGCTCTTACAATAAGGCGCGATAAGACGCGACATGCCTCCAGTCGCTATGACTTTTTTCCGTCCATATCTTGCAATAATGCCGTCGCACATACTACTAAAACCATACACGGCGCCATTTATCATGCTCTGACGGGTATCCTTTCCTAAAACGCCTTTTGGTTTTTCCAGCTTC
>JAHIRR010000281.1 GCA_018818505.1 Candidatus Omnitrophota bacterium
CCTGTGGGTACAGTCAAACTTACTTTTATCAAAGATTTTGCGAGATTCGAGAACCTTACGATGGTAGCTGAGGAAGTAGTAGAATGATCGTTATTCGTTGTACGGTTGCGTAGCTCGTAACGTTATACGTATGACGGTTGCCGTAACGAGTTACGCAACCGAATAACGATTGACGGCGTTGACAACCAACAATATATATGCTATATTCATTAATAATATAATGATTAGAAAGACTTCTATAATATTGCTCGCGGTTTTATTTCTATTGGGGACATGTTTTCCCGTCTCTCTACTGGCCCAGGAAGAACCCTCTAAAAAAATTATTAAATATGTAGACGTAAAAAACAATAAGACTGTCTCAAGCGCAAAGATATTGGCTAAGCTAAAGACAAAAAGGGGAGAGATATTTTTAGAAAAGGTGGTCAATGAAGACGTCAAGAGACTTTATCTCATGGGATATTTCAGCGATGTCAGTATCTCGATCGAAGAGGTCCAGGACGGTGTAGGCGTTATATTTACAGTCAAAGAAAAGCCACCGCTCACATCCCTTAGATTTATCGGCAATAAGAGGTTCAAGGAAGAAAAGTTAAAGACAGTTATTAAGTCGAAATTAAATGAATTTGCGGATGAAAGAAAACTCAAACAGGATGCAGATGCCATAGAAGATCTGTATAAACGCTCAGGCCATCCCTGGGTAGAGGTTACATACGAGGTGGAGACCGCTGAGGATGTAAATGAAGGCATAGCTATTTTTAGGATAGATGAAAACGTAAAGGCAGTTATGAGAAAGATGAGCGTAATCGGGAATACCGCATTTAGCGATAAGCGCATATTAAAGGTCATGAAGAGCCGGACATCCGGAATATTCCGCTCAGGTGTTTACAAAAAAGATGTGGTGGATGATGACATGGAGCGGATCAAGAATTTTTACAGGAATGAGGGGTTTTTGGATGTCGACACTAATTACGAAGTAGTATCCAGAGAAAAGGGAAAGAAGAAATGGATAGAGCTTGTGGTGAGGCTTGTAGAGGGGAGAAGGTATGTTGCTGGCGACGTCAAGATAGCCGGTAATTCTATTTTTTCAGACGAAGAGCTAAAGGCCCTTTTAAAATTAAGGCCGGCAGATGTATTTACAGAGGTGGCCCTGCACGGCGAGGTAGCAGCTATTCAGGAATATTATTTTGATAAAGGCTATATAATGGCCAAGGTAAAGCCGGATACGCTTTTGAATCTAAGTACAGACAGGGTGGATGTTGTTTACAATATCGTTGAGGGCGAGATCTGTTATGTAAATAAAGTCAATGTAAGAGGAAACACCAAGACAAAGGATGTTGTGATCAGGAGAGAGTTAAGGCTTAATCCAGGCGATCAGTATGACGGGAAAAAATTGCAGCGCAGCAAAGAGCGTCTTTATAATCTTGGATTTTTCGAGGACATAACATTTGACACGGAGGATACCGAAGTAGAGAATAAAAAAGACATGGTAGTAGAGGTAAAGGAATCCAAGACAGGCGAGTTCAGTTTTGGAGGAGGCTTTTCTTCCATTGACAAGCTCATAGGTTTTGTAGAGATAGAGCAAAGGAATTTCGATATCTTTAATTTTCCGACATTTACAGGAGATGGCCAGGATCTTAAATTAAGGGCAGAGTTTGGCAGTGTGCGTAAAAATTATCTTCTGAGCTGGACTGAGCCGTGGATCTTTGATCACCCGCTTAGCTTTGGATTTGATTTGTATGCCTCTGAGCGAAACAGAAGCGGGTCTACAGGCTATGCGTATGATGAGGAAAAACAAGGAGGCGCTTTAAGGCTGGGCAAAGAATTCAGCGAACATCTGAGAGGCGACTTTGTATACCGGCTCGAGACCGTTGACATATCTGATATATCTGTCACTGCGTCTCAGGAATTAAAAGATGAGCTGGGCGAAAATACAGTTTCTAGCGTTTTGCTCCAGCTCACAAGAAATACCACGGATAATAGTTTTAATCCTACAAAAGGCTATATATTGACAGGCTATGTTAAGGTGGCTGGCGGCCTTATAGGAGGAGACAGGGACTTTGCAAAGTTTTTTGATTCCGCTAGCCACTATTCTAAAATAGGGCCTTTTATCCTGGAATTGAAGGCAAGAAGCGGTGTTGTAAGTTCATTTGGTGATTCAGGCAAGGTGCCTATATATGAGCGCTTTTTTGCTGGCGGTACTTATAGTATACGCGGGTATAAAGAGCGTGACGTCGGGCCAAAAGATGTTTCAGGAGACGCAATAGGAGGCGGAAGCATCTTTGTAGCTAATGCAGAGATGACGATTCCCATAGTGACCAATATAAAAGGCGCGCTGTTTATTGACGCAGGCAATGTGTGGGCAGCGCCTGACAGCAAACCAAAAAGCGGCACAATTACAAGAGGGTTAAAGGCAGGCACGGGTGTTGGTGTTAGGATAAAGACTCCGATAGGCCCTGTTAAATTAGATTTTGGGTTTCCTTTAAATGCTGAGTCATGGCAGGAAGGTAAACCAAGGTTTCATTTTAGTATGAGTAGAGGCTTTTAATCGGTTTTCGGTTCTCGGTTTTTGGTTCTCGACGTAGATCGAACACCGAAAACCGAGCACCGAACACGGAGGTCTTAATGAAGAAGATTTTATTGATGAGTTTAATCGGGATATTTTTGTTTGCGGGGCATGTATTTGCGCAGGAGGCCAAGGTCGGCTTTGTAGATCTCTCGCGGGCATTTGATGAGTATCAGAAGACAAAGGATTTTGATAGAAATCTGGAAAAGACAGGAGACATCAAGCAGCAGCAGAGAGAGAAACTGGTTAAAGAG
>JAHIRR010000282.1 GCA_018818505.1 Candidatus Omnitrophota bacterium
GTCAATGTTACTGTCAATAAAAATCTCATACCATTTGACAAAAAGAATCCGTCTATTACGAGTGGCATCAGGCTGGGGACCCCTGCGGTTACCACAAGAGGGATGAAGGAGCCAGAGATGAGGGAGATCGCAGATATAATCAACGTTGCATTAACGAAAAAAGGTGATTCATCGATTATTGATAAATGCATTAAGAGATCCCTGGGTCTTGTAAAAAAGTTCCCTCTTTACTCAGAACTTACAAAAAGGGGTGATTTATGAAATGTCCATTTTGCGGTCACAAGGAGGATAAGGTCATAGACTCGCGTTCCTCGGAAGAAGGTCGTTCTATAAGAAGGCGCAGGGAATGTTTAGGCTGTCACAGGAGATTTACTACATACGAAAATATAGAGGAATCTTCGTTGATGGTTATAAAGAAAGACGGCAGGCGAGAGCCGTTTGACAGAAAGAAGATCCTGGCAGGACTTCAGAAGGCGTGCGAGAAAAGACCTATCAGTATTCAGCAGCTTGAAGAATTGGCAGAAAAGGTGGAATATACTCTTCAGAGTAAATTTGAAAAAGAGGTGGATGCCTCGCAGATAGGGGAATTTATAATGGAGCTTCTATGTGATCTGGACGAAGTGGCCTATGTAAGATTTGCTTCTGTTTACAGGCAGTTTAAAGATATCAATCAATTCATGAAAGAACTGAAAGGGCTTTTAAATCATAAATAAAAAATCCACCCCGTTCTATTCCAGGGTATAACTTACAAAATTTGCCCTTCTTTTTAATTCTTCAAACCATTCATCAAATGCAGTTTGTTTTTTCTGAGCCATGATTTTTTTCTCGAACTCGTCTTTCTCTTCTGTAAATTTTGATTCATCCACTCCCTGATATTCCTCGGATTTCAAAATAACCCAGCCATCCAGCATTTTTATAGGCTTGCCTATCTCCCCATCTTCTAATGACATTGAGGTGTTTGCAAAATCTCCAGCAGGTCCGAGGCCAGGTATATAGTCATCCCTTGTTATAAGTTCTGTTTCCTGAAGCTTTAGTCCGATCTCCTCTACAGCCTCTTTGAAGGATTTACCCTGTTTTATCTTGTTAGTTATTTCCAGATATGATTTGTTTGCTTTTTTTTCAGCAAGTCTTACAGATTCATTTTTTATAAAGGCATCCAATACTGAATCCCTTGCACCTTCAAATTTAGGTATATATGATTCCTTTCTTTCCTTTAATTGTATGATGCAGTATGCATCGTCTGTCTTGATAATGAGATTGGCGATTTCCTCAGGTCTTAACTCAAATCCTTTTTTTGTAAAGTCATATGACCAACCAATGCCTGGGATCTCCTGTTGCATATTAAAGAATCCGGTTTCTTTTACCTGAAGGGCAAATGATATCGCTATATCATCCAGATTTTTTTTATCCAGGGCCTTATCCAGAACCCTATACCCTAATTCTTCAGCCAGAAATCTTTTTCTGTCTGCCGCAAGTTTTTCTGATATGCCTTTTTTTATTTCCTCATTCAGCACAGGCATCTCTTCAGAATCAGGTTTCTTGTAATCTGATGTGTTTTCCTCGAAATGTCTTGTTATTTCGTCGTCCGTTATGAAGACTTCTTTATCAAAACTTGAAAATGAGATTTTTATATAGCGGATGTTTATCTCATCAGGCCTTCTAAAATGTTCCTTATTTTTTTCATAGAATCCGACTATGTCGCTTTCTTCGTACGTGACGTCTTTTTCGAATTGGGAAAATGGGATAGAAAGATAAGAGGATTTTATTTTTTCAAATCTTTTTTTATATTCTTCTTTGATTTTCTCCTCGGATACAAAAACATTTGAAACGATATTTTCTCGCAGTTTCGATATGCGTATATCGTCCCTTATCTTTTCCTCGAATCCTCTGGCGCCTTCTTTCAATATGGATTTATAAATTTTCTTGTCAAATCTGCCATCGCGCTGAAATAAGGGGAAGGACGCGACCCTTTCTACGACCTCTTCATTGCTTACAGGTGTATTTAGCCTTTTAGCCTCTTCTAACAAAAGCAGGCGGTTCCAGGCCAACTGATCAATGAATTCTACTGGAATATTGGCTCCAAAACTCCTTATGGCCTGATCCCTTGTAACGCGCCACATATCTGCGTATTCATCAATGGAGATTTTTCTATTATAGATTTTTCCAGAATAACCAGGGCCCTTTTTTTTCTTGCCAGAAGAACCCGCGCCCCATAAAACAAACGCAGGGATTATAAGTATTGCCAGGCCCCAGATTATACGTTTCATAGTTTTCTTTTTGCGTAAAAATTTTAATAACATATATCCCCCCAGCTCTTTAACTAGACAACCGTCATTGTCTGTTTGTCAAGTTAGAGGTTATTATACGCTTTATATGGTAAAAAATCTATGCTAAAATAAGCCCACTATGAGAAATAAAGAAATCGCTAAGATTTTCAGGCAGATTGCCAGCATCCTGGAGATAAAAGGGGAGAATGTCTTCAGGA
>JAHIRR010000283.1 GCA_018818505.1 Candidatus Omnitrophota bacterium
CTTATCCCCTCGGATGAAACTTCTTATGGATGGATTTAAGCCTATCCTTGCTTACATGAGTATATATCTGTGTAGTCGAGATATCTGCGTGGCCTAATAGCTCCTGCACTATTCTTAAATCCGCGCCTCGCTCAAGCATATGAGTTGCAAAAGAATGCCTGAGGCTGTGAGGCGTAATATCTTTTTTAATCCGCGCCTCTCTAGTATATTTTTTTATGGTCTTCCAGAATGTCTGGCGTGACATAGGCTTACCAAGTCTTGTCAAAAACAAGGCATTCGATACCTTTTTCTTTAAAAAACTCGGCCTTGCCCTGTCCAGATATCTGGTTATGCTTTCCTTTGCCTTTTTGCCAAAAGGAACGATTCGCTCTTTCCCGCCTTTACCAAAGCACTTTACGAATCCAAGATTCATATTCACGTCATCCATCTTTAGA
This sequence comes from Candidatus Omnitrophota bacterium, assembly GCA_018818505.1. Next base: position 435 of record JAHIRR010000283.1, read on the forward strand.
TTTATAAGCTCTGACACGCGCATACCTGTTGCATACATAAGCTCCAGCGACGCCTTATCCCTCGCGCCCATTATCTCTCTTACATTAGGCATCTTAAGAAGCTTCTCCACTTCGTCCAGATCCATGGTATCAGGAAGCCTCTTCCATAACTTAGGAGATTCTATGACACTTGTAGCATCCTCTGTTATCTTACGCTCCCTGACAAGAAATTTAAAGAATGTCTTAAGGCACGCGAGTTCCCTGGAAACAGAATTCGCTGAAAGCCCCCTGTCCTTTTCAGCAAGCATAAAAGACCCTATCATCTGCCTCGAAACCCTCTCCACAGAAGCCACACGCCGCGACTTCAGATAATCAAAAAATTTCTGCAGGTCTCTTTTATATGAGACAAGCGTATTTTTAGCCAAACCCCGCTCTACAGAAAGGTAACCCAAAAACTCTTCAATAAGTTCGTTCATGTGGATATATTATACCTAGGCAGGTGAAATTTCAATAATTTTCAAACTTTATAAAATATCAGGAAGTTTTTTAAGCGCGTCATCGATAGGAATGATCTCTATTGCCTCCTGCCGCATATATCGCTTTCCACCATAAATAAAATAAGCCTTTGCCATAGGATAATCTTTAAGAAATGATGTTAACCCGCTTAACCTTGGCCTTGAGATCTTACCAGTCCGTTTAATCTCAAATGCCCTGATACCTCTATCTCCATATAATACAAAATCCACTTCCATATTATTAGATGTTCTCCAATACGATATCGTATACCCTAAATCTAAGGCATCATTAATGGCCGCCAGTTCCTGGAAAAACAGTGTCTCAAAACAAACCCCTTCAACTTCCTCAGGTATATCAAGGGGCCCCATTGGCCTTAGAGTACGATAAAGCCCTACATCAAAAAAATAGAACTTCGGGTGCACAGTGAGCCTTCGTTTTGCTCTTTTTGCAAAAACTGGTAATTGGTAAGCAATAAGCAAATCTTCTAAAATAGTAAAATAATTTTCAACCACCTTTCGCTCAATATGGCAGTCGCGCGCAACCGAAGAAATATTAAGAACAGAGCCCTGAGAAAAGCTCGCTGCCTCTAAGAACCTGGAAAAGGCGCCCAAATTTCTTGTCAGTCCTTCCTGACGCACTTCTTCTTCCAGATAAGTTTTTACATAACTTTCTAAATAAGCTTTTGGATCTGATTCGCTATAAACAGAAGGTAGTTGTCCATATTTCAACGAATGATTTAGATTAAAATCTTCGCCCAGTTCCACTACATTAAGAGGATGCATTGAATATGTTAAAGCGCGGCCACCTAATAAATTAGGGCCTTTTCGCTTTAGTTTTCTGGCGCTTGAGCCTGTTAAAATAAATTTATATTTGTATTTCTCTATTAATCGATGAACCTCATTTAAAAGCTCTGGAATGCGCTGCACCTCATCGATAATGACCCAATCATTGAAATCTTTGGGAATAAAATTTCCCAACCTTTGTGGATTAGCTATAAGGTCATTAAAAAGCTCCGCTTCCAATAAATCTAAATAAATGGCATCAGGGAATGTGGCTTTTACCCATGTGGTTTTACCTGTACCTCGAGGACCAAACAAAAAGAAAGATTTAGCTTTTGGCGGTCTAATCAATCTGGAATACATACTTCCATTTTACATATATTTTTGGAGTTGTCAAGTTTATTTGCGCCATTTTTATACAATAAATGGGTTGCTTACCTTTTCTTTGCCTATACTGGAGCTTGGGCCGTGGCCGGGGTAAATGAGGTAGTTATCGTCTAAGGTGAAGAGTTTTTCCTTTATTGAGCGGATTATGTCTTCCTGCGAGCCATAGGCAAAGTCGGTTCTGCCTATGCCTTCGCAGAATAGCGTGTCGCCAGTAAAGACTACGCTATCGCCCTTAAAGCAGATAGAGCCCGGGGTATGGCCTGGGGTATGAATGACTTCGAGATTGACGCTTCCTATTTTTAATACATCTCCTTCGTCTAATAATCTGCTCGCCGGTTTTGTCTTGAGTAAAAATCCGAGCATGCCTGAGAGGTTTTTTGAAGGGTCTTGCAGGAATTCAGCATCCAGGCTATGTATCCATATGGGCAGCCCAAATTCGCTGTCCGCGCCTATATGGTCGCCATGGCCGTGCGTATTGATCACTGCCTTTGGCTTAAGGCTGTC
>JAHIRR010000284.1 GCA_018818505.1 Candidatus Omnitrophota bacterium
ACATAGGAGCGTATGAAGTAGCGCTGCCGAAGGGCAAGGTGACATTTCTGGATACGCCAGGCCATGCCGCGTTTACTGCTATGCGCGCGAGGGGCGCGAATGTCACGGATGTAGTAGTTCTGGTAGTGGCTGCTGACGACGGCATTATGCCGCAGACTATAGAGGCGATTGACCATGCAAGGGCCGCAGGTGTGCCAATAGTAGTGGCTATAAATAAGATCGACAAACAGAATATAAATTTGGATAAGGTGAATAAACAGCTTGCTGCGCGGGAACTTGCTCCTGAGGGCTGGGGCGGTAAGACCATTACAGTGGGCGTATCCGCAAAGACAGGCCAGGGCATTGATGAGCTTTTAGATATGCTGCTTCTGGAAGCAGAGATGCTTGAATTAAAAGCAAATCCTGACAGGCCAGCTGCTGGCGTGATCGTAGAAGCAGAACTTTCGAAAGGTAAAGGCCCTATTGCAACAGTGCTTGTGTCAAGAGGCACTTTAAGAGTGGGCGATGTTATGATAGTGGGGCTCAATTACGGCAAGATAAAGGCAATGATAGATGATAAGGGCCACAGGGTCGGAGAAGCAGGGCCTGCAAAACCAGTAGAGATACTTGGGCTCTCAGGCGTGCCCCTGGCAGGAGAAAAGTTTTATGTAGTAAGCAATGAGAAGAAGGCAAGAGATGTTGTTGGCGTGAAACGACTAGAGGCAGAAAAGAAAAAACTTGAGGCCGGGTCTCAGAAAATCAGCCTGGAAGATTTTTACAATAAGGTCCAGGAAGGCAAGATAAAAGAGCTTAAGATTATTTTAAAAGCGGACGTACAGGGTTCGCTCGAGGCGATAAAAGATTCGCTTGAGAGGCTCTCGACAAACGAGGTAAAACTTTCTGTAATACATGGCCAGGTCGGTAATATCAATGAATCAGATGTAATGCTGGCTTCTGCGTCTAATGCGGTTATACTGGGATTTCATGTCGCGATAATTCCCAGCGCAAAGGCGCTTTCTAAACAGGAAGGCGTTGACGTGAGGCTTTACAATATAATCTACGAGGCAGTAGATGACATTAAGGCTGCGATGGAGGGTTTGCTCGAGCCGGTTATAGAGGAGACATTTTTAGGCAGGGCTGATGTGAGACAGGTCTTTAGAGTCTCGAAAGTCGGGGTCGTGGCAGGATGTTTTATTTCAAAGGGCACTATACCGCGTAATGCCGTGGCAAAACTCTTGAGGAATAAAGAGGTTGTATTTAAAGGTAAGATAAGTTCACTCAAACATGTGAAGGACGATATAAAAGAGGCGAAAGAGGGATTTGAGTGCGGGATCAGTCTCAGTTTCAAGGATATACAGAAGGGCGATATCATCGAGGCGATCGAAACCAAGAAAGTTGCAAGAAGGTTAAAGTAGTTCAGAAACAAAGACGAGCGAAATAACCAAGATACAAGAAACAATAACCAAAAAATGACCAATAACCAAATTTCAATAACCAAACATTTGGTTAAATTTGGTTATTGAATATTGAATTTTGGAATTTGTTTGTATCTTGTATCTTGGTTATTGGTTATTTCGGGGATTGTATTTATGAAGAGACGCATTTTAAGTGGCATGCGGCCTACTGGGCCGTTACATCTTGGGCATTTGTTTGGCGCGCTTGAGAACTGGGTAAGCCTGCAGAAGGAATACGAGTGTTTTTTCATGGTCGCGGACTGGCATGCGCTTATGAGCGAGTACGAGGATCCAGAGAAATTGCCACAGTATACGCTGGAGTGTGTGGCAGACTGGATCGCATCAGGCCTAGACCCTAAAAAAAGCACTATATTTATCCAATCACATGTAAAAGAGCATTTGGATCTATATATGGTATTTTCAAATTTTGTGCCGCTCGGATGGCTTGAGCGCTGCCCGACTTATAAGGAGCAGCTGCGCGAGCTCTCGACAAGACATTTGCATACATATGGATTTTTAGGTTATCCAGTTCTTCAGGCAGCAGATATTTTATTGTATAAAGCAGGCGCTGTGCCAGTGGGTAAGGATCAGCTTCCGCACCTTGAACTTACGAATGACATTGCGGCTAAGTTCAATAAACTTTACGGAAAGACATTTGACGAGATAAAGCCGCTTCTTACAAAGATACCAAAGCTTCTTGGCGTGGACGGAAGAAAGATGAGTAAGTCCTATGGAAATTTTATTGCGCTTGGTGATTCAGAGGACACGATAAAGAAAAAATGCAGCCAGATGTTCACTGAC
>JAHIRR010000285.1 GCA_018818505.1 Candidatus Omnitrophota bacterium
CTGTAGTTGCCAGGACTATTTTAGCTGGGCAGCCGCTTGAGCAAGTCGTGCAATAAAAATAATTTATATTTATTCCACTATTGGCAAGGGCTACCGAAACATTTTTTAATGTCCCTGGTTGATTTTCAAGCTCTACAACAATGACGTCCCTCTCCTCGATATACTCGTATCCATTATTGACTAATTCCGCGATTGCTCCTTGATTATTATCAGTTATAAATGTAAGATTGCCCTGCCTGCCGCTTTGATTCGAATACCCGACTATAGTCTCTACATTTATGCCGTGATTTACTAAAAATGACATCATATGCGCCAGCGCCCCCACTTCATTTTTAGTTATTACGCTGATCTCTTTTGCCTTTACCAGATTCCTGATCACGTGGATTCCTCCCTTTCTGTTTTTATTTCAATGCCTTCAGAATACCATTGGCGCTTTTTGGCATGGCGCCCTTATTCTCTATTAATATCTCTTCTGCTGACAGGCTTTCTCCATAAAGCGTCTCATTACCGTCCAGGTGTTCCTTAATCACGGCGCCTTCCAACTTAATGCCTATAAACAAACCTCTGCTCCTGGAATAAGCAAGGATCCCGCCTTTCAGATGGACATCTGTTGAGGCATGGGCCTCTCTTCCTACCGGACCGGCAGCCACTGCGGCATCAGCGCCTAACTTGAATTTTCCCTGCAGGAGGCCGTCCACGCTGCGCTTGTTCATGATAAGCAGGACTATATCTGTTGCCTGGCCGCCTATCTGCCAGCCGATACTCCCTCCTGCCAGAGTAAAGATAGCAGGACTTGACCACCTGTCCCTTGAATTATTTCGCACCATGATTATACCCTGGCCGTATTTCCCTCCTATGCCTATGCCTGCGGACACAGTATTAGGGAAGATCGCAATGGCCTGGCATTTTCTGATAAGATCTTCTGGTATATGCTGATCCGGCATAGCTTGTATATCAGATAAGACCTTGCCTGACTCTTCTACGAGCCGCGTCCACTTATTCCCTTCAGCTATTGCATGACTATAAAAAACAGTGCTTAATAAAAACATAGCAAAAACTAAAACTTTACATGGTCTCACTTTAACACCTCCAGTATCTTTTCATGGATCTTTCCATTAGAGGCAACGACGTAGGATTTTTTCTGTGTATCAATTGCCTCTCCGTGCCTGCCCGTAACTTTACCGCCGGCCTCTTCTACAATGAGCTTACCTGCGGCAAAGTCCCACGGACTGAGCTCAAACTCCCAAAACCCGGCCGCCCTGCCACACGCGACATTGCACAGATCAAGCGCTGCAGCGCCGAATCTTCGCAACCCCAGGATGCGTTTAAAGAAAAACTCCTTTATGTTCCCAAGCGTCTCAACCATTGACTCTGCCCTGTTATAATAAAACCCTGTGATAAGAAGCGCTTTTTCAAAACTATCCGCGGAATTGACTTTTATCGGTTTTCTGTTTAAATACGCGCCACGACCCTTTTCTGCGTAAAATAGCTCATTCCTCATCACATCATACACGACTCCCAGCATTGCTTCATTACCTCTCACAAGCGCAATCGAAACACAGAAAATCGGCAGCCCGCATGAAAAATTATTCGTGCCATCCAGAGGATCAATGATCCACGTGTATTCAGAATCTGTCTTGGGATAATTTTCTTCCTCAGCCAGGAAATTATGCCGCGGAAAATATTTTTTTATTAGAGATACTACGGCCCTCTCGCCCTCGATATCTGCTCTGGTCACCAGGTCAAATGAGGATGATTTTATCTTTATATCCTTTTTGCAGCCAAAATATTTCTTGTGGACCTTCCCGGCTCGCTTGGCTGCCTTTATGGCAAGATTAAGATGATTCATTCAATCAAGCGCATCAAATCGCCTCTATTGTCGAAGGCGGCTTTTTGGTAATATTATAGGTGACGCTTACAACGCCCGGGACCTCGGCAACTATCCTATCAGCTAATTTACAGAGTGTCTCGTGGGGCAGCTTTGTAGGTGTTGCTGTTCTTGCATCAATGCTGTCCCAGCATCGCACCTCGATCTGCATGCCAAAATCCCTTTTTCCATCCCGCATGCCAGTGACCCTGTCCTGATGCAAAATTCCCATATACTGGAACGCGCTTGTCGAACCCAATTCTTCTTCAACAACAGTGGTCGCCTTTCTCACGATGTTAATCTTTTCTCGGGTTATCTCGCCTATTACCCTGGCTGCTAGGGCTGGTCCTGGAAAAGGTATGCGCTTGTACGTAGATTCTGGCAGCCCCAGAGCAGCAGCGATCTTTCTTACACCGTCCTTGCGCAGCTGGATCAGAGGCTCGATGATCTTGTACCCGAACGCCTTTTGAGGATCAATACCGATCTGCTCAAAGACATTGTGCTGCCTCTTGACACCAGCAACAGTCTCATCAACATCTGTCAGGATAGTGCCCTGCAAAAGATACTTAGCCCCGCTCTCTTTTACAAGCAGGCCAAATACATCCTTATAAAAAGTCTGCGTAACTGCCTCTCTTTTCTCTTCAGGGTCAGTTATACCTTTTAACGCATTGAAAAATTTGTCCTGCGCGTCGATTATCTCTACCTGAACCCCCAGGCTTTTAAATAAAGCCTTGATCTTCTGAGGCTCGCCTTCTCTCATTATTCCGTTATCTATAAAATATGTCTTAAGCCTGTCCCCCAAGGCCTTATGCCCCAGCATTGTAACAGCGCAAGAATCCACTCCTCCTGAAAGCGCGTTGATAGCCACGCCGCTGCCAACAGCAGATAACAGCTCTTTTACCTTCTCTTCAATAAACTCCACTACATTCAAATCCTTTACTGCAATTTCTTTAACAGCCATATTGCCCCCTCTCTTTTTTATATGATACTATTACAATGATGCAAAAACAAGTTTAAAATCCATTCTTTCGTAATCGGTGAGTTATCAGGGGTGCATGTGTCATTGCGAGCGAACAAAGTGAGCGAAGCAATCTCTTTTTTTGAGATTGCTTCGTCGTCGTCCGTCTATGACGGACTCCTCCTCGCAATGACATGTCTGTGTTACACCCCTTGTTAACTCACAGGTTACATTCTTTCATAAATGTCGAAAATAGTGTATACTAATGTATAAAGCTATGAAGAGATCGCTTAAATACTTACTTATTGTATTTCTTTTGGCTGTACAAAGCACTGTGTACGCAGGAGAAATATCATCCAGTTTCATGCCTGAGGCCGAGACAAAAGAAATCATCTACGTGGATAAAAAAAGTGGCGAATTCCGCTCGAAACTGAATGCCTCTCTTAAGAAAATATCAGGAGTCTATCACATATCTTCGGTCGGCAAGGGCGACTATGATAAATATCAGAATGTTACATGGGAAATTACTGCAGAGATGGAAGATAGAAAAGGTCTTCTCTATCCTTTGTACAGCATTACTATCATAAAAGGTGTGAATATTAAGTATGAAAAACGCTTTGATTATGACAAACAAAAGATATTCTACTCTGTATCAGATAGCCAGAGAAATATTATTGAAGAAAGTGTATTTCCCATAAAAGGACTGACTGCCGAGTCCGCTACAATGACCTATGTGCTAAAGGCATTTATAGCGCACCGTAACGACAAATCATACCGAGATTTTTATCTGCTGTCTGACAAGGCAAAACTTTATCGGGTGACCATTAAACCTATGGGGAAAGAAATACTGGACTTGCCTTCAGGAAAAGTAGAAGCTATTAAATTAAGGCTGGTCCCTAACCTGGGGATTCTTACAGGCGTGATCGGCTCATTAATACCGCCAACATATGTCTGGTATATTGACCAACCTCCCTACAAATGGCTGCAATACCAGGGCATGGAAACAGGCATCGGCTCAACCCATATCAGGGCATTTACAAATTAAAAGCGGCTTTCCGTCCGAAGCTAAGGCCAGACGTCTTCCGGGCAATTGTTTTTTCTATAACCAATGAAACCGGTGCTTTCAGAGTAACAAAAAAAACATTATCAGAAAATTCTGATACTTCTTTAAAGCCTCTATTTGTAAAAAACCTCAACAATCTATCACTAGCTTTAAAAACCGACACAATAATAGCAGAAACGCCTTTGCTCTTTGCTTCTTCCGCTGCAACTAAAAGCAAAGCATTGCCAATTCCTCCTCCATCAAATCTTCTGTCAACTACCCCAGTATCAATATGCAACTCGTCCTTTGTATATGAGCACATAATATATCCTACCATCCTCTCACTAATCATAGAAATACAACCAAAACCTTGCCCCGCATTCTTGATCTTAGAAATTGCACGCATCACAGCAATTTTTCCGCCAGCAACGAAATTGTTTTTAGTTGCTAATTTAATTATATCTCCTTTGTATTCTTCAAGGTTTTTGGAGTTCAGTGGGATTATTTTAATCTCGCCTTTTGAGCTTGTAAATTTTCCAGCCTTATCTATGCGCCCAAATGCTTCACCCATTGGAAGACGTAAGCTATCCGCATAACTTACACTAACAAATGAAACGACCCATATTAGCGTAAATATTAATGCTATATTATAAGATTTTTTAATCTTCATGATAATCTGGGCAGAAAAAGGCCATATTTTCATGGCTTTCTCTTTATATTAATCTTAATTATATCAGATTATCGAAGATTCGTCAATTTAATAATGGAGAGGTGTTTTTATGAATAAGTGGGGCGTGGGGTGTTCTGTGAGTGGGAGGATCCACACTGGGCGGAGGGGCCCACGAACAGAATACCCCGCGTCCCACAATACTGGATAAAGAGATTGCTCCCCGTACTATTCGCTTCGCTCAGGTACGGGACACGGTCGCTTTGCTCGCAATGACAGGCAGGTCTTAACCTATTGAATAAATCAAAAGTGCGCCAATGGCTATGACTACGAGTGACATGATCCGCGCAATACCATCTGGCTTCTGGCTCCATTTGTCGAACTTGGCCTTCATCTTTTCTGGCCCAAGGACAAGGAGATAAATGCCTTTTATGAGAGACATGATGCCCATTACGAGTATGACGCCGGATATCCTGCACTGCGAAGCAGATGATAGGAAAATAACGGCAAACAAGATATTTATGATAGCGCCTACATATAGGCGTTTTCCCTGTTTCCAGAAAGTTGCATATGACTTTAAAGCCTTTGGATTCAATAAAAATATAACCCCCATTACTATAATAGCTATAGCCAAGAGCCTGATAAGTGCAAGCATGTCCTATACCCTCCTTTTCTTTCTCTTTAACGCCTTTTCCATCCTGTAACGCGCCTGTTCGCGCGACTTACCTTCTGTCAGATGGTCGCTGCACAAAGCAGCAAAACCCCGCCTATTTTTTATCTTGAATACGCGGATCTTCATAGAGCCCTCCTTTTAAAAGATACCACAGAGGACACAGAGGTTTTTTCA
>JAHIRR010000286.1 GCA_018818505.1 Candidatus Omnitrophota bacterium
GGGAGAATATGATGAAAAAATATGACAGAATTGAGATTAATCCAAAGATTATGTTCGGAAAACCAGTAATCAAGAATACGCGGATTACAGTGGAACAAATTTTACGCAAGTTGGCGGGTGGTATGACGATTGAAGAAATCATTGCGGACCATCCTCATCTAAAGCGTGAAGACATTTATGCTGCTCAGGAATTTGCAGCTGATTACTTGGCAGATGAGCTGATTGCTTTTGCATAAATGGGATGAATTGAAATTTTTGGCTGACGAATGCTGTGATATTGGAATGGTCGCATCTTTAAGAAATGATGAGCATAGCATAGAATGGACATAAAAGAGATAGAATCATTTTGGATTACCGAAGCAAAGGAAGCGCTTCAAGTGGCTGATCATTTGATGGAAAAAGATGATTATTCCTATGCGCTATTTTTTGGTCATTTGGCGATTGAAAAATTGTTGAAGGCTTTACATGCTGTAAAACAAAAAGATCATGCTCCACCGATTCATAATCTTATGAGACTTGCAAAGTTGGCAGGGATAGCGGTGCCAGAGGATAAAATCGATGCATTAATTGAGATATCAGCTTTTAATATTGAAGCAAGATACCCGGATTTCAAGAGGGCTTTTCGCAAGAAATGCAATGCTGAATACGCAGGAAAACAAATTACAGTGATAAAGGAAATATTTGAATGGCTACAAAAGGAAAAAACATAGAAAATAAAGTGAATCATTTTATTAATGAGTTGAAAAAAAAATATAGGGTGCATGCCGCTTATATTTATGGGTCACATTCAAAGGGAAATGCTAATGTTTGGAGCGATATCGATGTGGCAGTGATTTCGCCTGATTTTTCAGACGATCTATTCGAAGAAAGATTAAAACTAATGAAAATGGCGTCAATTATTGATGATCGCATTGAGCCTCATCTCTTTAGAGTTGAGGATTTTGAGAGTAGCAATCCCTTAGCAAGTGAGATCCAAAAGCATGGTATTTTGATATCGTAGCGTCGATAGATTCTTTAATATTTCTGCAGGTTAAAAGAGTTCGTTTGATTCGTTTGATTTGTTTGATCGGTTTCATTAGTTCAAGGTAAAAATCAGTTTTATAAAGACAAATCGGCAATACAAGGATTAAGAATAGAAAAAAAACAGTTGGACCAATCTACCAAAATTATTGGTTTGCTTACAGGGAGGTATATAAATGTCATCTACTGTATCGATTGAAATACCACGTGAGGTAATTCATGCCGCTCGCCTAAAACCAGAGGAACTAAAACGTGAATTAGCAGTTTTACTGTTCCAACAGGAAAGGCTTTCCTTCGGCAAGGCTCGTGAAATGGCCGGAATGACCGTATGGGCATTCCAACATCTCTTGGCTAGCAGGGATATTCCAGTTCATTATAATTTGGAAGATTACGAGGAAGATCTATCAACGCTGAAGGAACTTGGTCGACTATGAATGTTGTAAGCAATGCTTCCCCACTCATTAACATGGCTTGTATTGGCAAATTAAACTTGCTACGCGAGCTCTATGGAGAGCTGTTTATCCCAAAGGCGGTATGGAATGAAGTGGTAGTTGAAGGCAAAGGACAACCTGGAGCGGATGAGATAAAGTCTGCCACCTGGATCAAAACACAACCGGTCACCGACTTATCATTGGTACATGCTTTGCGACAAGAATTGGATGCAGGAGAAGCTGAAGCGATTGTCTTGGCTTTGGAGATGCAAGCTGAGTTACTTTTGATGGATGAACGCATCGGCCGAGAAGTCGCCCGGCATTTTGGATTACGCTTTACAGGGCTGATTAGTGTCCTTGTCGAAGGCAAGGGTAAAGGGCTGATGAGTGCTGTCAAACCTCAACTTGACGCATTACGGAATATGGCCGGCTTCCGCATAAGCGCTACCCTCTACGAACGTGTATTGCAGGATGTGGGAGAGTTATAAATTTGCTCAACAGAACCAATTTTGTCCCTGAGGTCTTATGTTCTTTAAAATGAAAGGATTGAGCTGTAAGTATGGAGCTTTGGGAAAATATGAATTTGGGCAATTGCTAGGAAAACGTGGAATTTTAAGGCATTATGGATCAGAAGAACTGGAGGACGATTTGAAATGCAAGTAACGATACATGGGTGAGACAATGGCTGTTTTAAACCCTGTTGAATTTATTTTTAAAATAACCGAGGAGGAGAACCCATGAATATAGTCATTGATAATGAACAGGACATAATTCAGGAAGGCGAGGCTGTATTGATTGAACATTTGGGAGTATCTAAAGCCGCTCGTTTTTTAAGTGGCTGGCAACAAAGAGGCAGGAATTATCTTAAAATCAAAGAGAAATTATTTGAAGGAGAAACAGTTGATACTCTATATAACAAAATAAAAGATTTCGAGAAAACAGACGAAGCTTTTAATGATTTTACTTCGCGAAATGATGGCAAAAGGGCGTAAGTTGCGATCTTCAACCAAGGAAAAAGTCGCCAAAGCGTTGAACATAGATTTTCGTTTACTTGAAGATTGATAGAAAAGATATAATCTTAAATGAAATCAACCATAAAAACCCGGAAGTCCTGTTCCCTGTGGATAGAGATGCTTCAAGCGCGGAATAAGGCGCGCGAAGAGGAACGTATAAAGGTTTTGCGTCAAGTCAAGATGGCTTTGGAAACCCTTGCAGAATCTTATTCATGGGATGCAATTTATATTTTTGGATCCCTTGCAAAGAGGGGTAAATTCGCAGAAAAGTCAGATATTGATATTGCGATAAAAGGTCTGAATAAATTTGATCATTTTTCTTTTACCGGAGATATTTCCGCCCTTCTCGGCAGGCCGGTTGACGTTATCAGGCTGGAAGACTGCCATTTTGGCGATGCAATAATATCGGGAGGAGTGAGATGGATATCAAAAAAAAGCTCGCTGTCTTCTTAGCTGAATATGAACTTCAGATGGACCAGATCAAGATTATTTATGAAGGATTGGAAAGAAAGCTTGTCGCTTTCGAAAGTGAAGACACCAGCAAGGAAATGGTGGAGAGTACAGGTTATTGGCTTCATAATCTCTATTGTGCGTTTGAGGACCTGTTTAAAATGGTAGCGGGATTCTGGGAAAATGATGTTCACATGGATGGGAGCTTCCATATCCATTTGCTTAAGAAGATGCAAGTTAGAATAGAGGGCATTCGGCCTGCTTTGCTATCAAAAGAGAGTTATATGTTTCTGACTGAACTGCGTGGTTTCCGGCATGTGTTCAGACATGCATACAGCTATGGACTGGATGATGAGCGTGTTCTTTATTTGCTTCGTCATGTTTTAAATAAGAAAGATCTGATTTTAGGAGATTTGAGGCAGTTCCAAAATGATGTTGCATCCATTGAATAAATCTTGTTAATCCTGTCAAAGATAAAACTATGCCAGACGACGTTGTAATAAGAGTCGCAAATCTATCTCTCCGAGGCGTAGGATCGTTTCTACGAGCCGGAGGCCAAGCAATACCACACAAGCAGCAAAGAGCAGGGGGCAGGGGGGTTGGAGGCGTATGGGGAGAATATGATGAAAAAATATGACAGAATTGAGATTAATCCAAAGATTATGTTCGGAAAACCAGTAATCAAGAATACGCGGATTACAGTGGAACAAATTTTACGCAAGTTGGCGGGTGGTATGACGATTGAAGAAATCA
>JAHIRR010000287.1 GCA_018818505.1 Candidatus Omnitrophota bacterium
ATATATTAAAAGGTATTGACACTTCTCATCTTATTGGGTATTATTTGAACAATGACCACCATGTTGGGTACTGGAATAAGCGCTAAACTCGATTCCTTTGCAGCAGGAAAAGAGGCTGCTCAAATTGCCCATTACAGAATAGGAAAACTAAACGCAAATATAGTAATCGCCTTTATCTCTACTATCTTTGACCAGGAGCTAGCCATAAAGGGTATCCGTTCTGTGATAAGGGATGTGCCATTAATTGGATGCAGTTCTGCGGGAAGTATAGCAAATTCCGGAATATCCAGAGGCTCGATATCTGTATCCCTTATAAGGTCTGAAGCAATCAGCTTCTCTCTTGGAATAGCAAAAGATGTCTCAAAAAATTCCCGCTCAGCAGGCCATGAAGCCGCCAAACAAGCTCTTTCAAAATCAAACAGATCTAAGACCACTAAAAGTCTTATGATATTTTCTGACAGTCTTTCAGGAAACAGCGCAGATATATTAAGAGGGGCTCAGGAGATGATGGGCACAAGCTTTCCCATAATAGGAGGTGGTGCTGCAGATGAGCTATGCTTCCGGAAAACATATCAATATATAAACAATAATATTTACACAAATTCTGTCGCTGGGCTTCTCTTTAGCGGAGACATAAATATAGGGATTGGAAGAGCCCATGGCTGGCAGCCTGTTGGAAAGCCACATAGAATAACAAGGTCCAGTGCCAATATTCTAAAAGAGATCGATAGAAGGCCAGCTATTGAGATCTACGAAGAATATCTTGGAAAATCATTCGAAGAACTAAAGGAACTAGGCCTTGGTAAGCTGGGCGTCAGCTATCCCTTTGGCATAAGGTTGAAAGAAAAAAACGAGTACCTTGTAAGGTCTCCTCTAAAAGCAGAAGATAACGGGAGTCTTGTTTTAAACGCGGAGCTGCCTGAAGGAGAAGATATAAACCTTATGATAGGTGACAAAAATATGGCGCTCGAGGCAACCAGAAAAGCCTGCATGGAGGCAATGGGAAACATCCAAAACCGCAACATAAGATTTATAGCGTGCTTCAGCAATATAGGACGATACCAGCTCCTGAGAGAAAGCTCCGTCAAAGAAACAGAGATAATAAAAGAGATCTTTGGCGAAAACATACCCATATTGGGATTTTACAGCTATGGCGAATATGCTTCTGATTTCCAAAATCAGGCAATATCCATAGCTGTATTTTCGGAATAACAGTTATGAACATATACTATTCTTTTATATTAACTCTAGTCGGGGCCGCTGCTATTATAATATGTTCTACTGAAAGAAAAAGACGCCTATACTCTGAAAGGAAAAATAGATACCTGCAGGATGTGATCAACCAACTCGACGAGCAAGCAAAGATGATCATAAAAACAGACATGGCCTTAAACAGGGTCCAGGAAGAATTGGATAAAAAAATAACAGGGCTCTATACGCTTCACGAACTTGGGAAAAAAATAAATTCCACTCTTAATATAGATGATCTTTTTGCCCTTATAAAACCTGCCCTGGTGTCTAAGCTTGGCTATTCGAACGCCCTTATCGTGTTAAAAGATAAGGCTTCAGGAAAAATAGGCGTAAAAACTGCCATAGGATATTCTGACAATGAGATTAAAAAAATAGAAACGCGGCTCAATAAAGAAGGGTTTGCTTCTCCGCTTTTAAGAAAAGGTAAATTTCTTCTGGTAAATAGAGACATGAAAAAGATAGAGCACGAGGACATCTTTTCAGATATATTCAAGACCGAATTATTCCTGACAGCTCCTATTGTAGCAAGGGACTTGGCTGTAGGATTTATACTAATGGGCAATCCATCCAGCTATGCCAAGCTTACAGAAGGTGATGTAGAGATTTTATCTATATTAACAAGCCAGATAGGAACAGCCATTGAAAATACAAATCTTTACACAGAACTCTTTGACTCGCACCAGGACTTAGAAAGTCGTGTGAAGGAAAGGACTCAGGAACTTGCCAGACTTAATGAAGAGCTCCAAAAACTCAATAAGGTGAAATCAGACTTTGTATCAGCGGTCTCGCATGAACTCAGGACGCCTCTTACCTCTATAAAAGGTTACGCCTCTATACTCATGACAGGTAAATTAGGTGAGGTAACGCCTGCCCAGAAAGAGCGCCTTCAAAAGATAGATAAACACTCGAACAGCCTCACTCGCCTTGTCAATAACCTTTTAGATATAGCGAGGATAGAATCAGGCAGGATGCAAATGGATATAAGAGAGAACTCCGTAAAGGATATGCTGGATTCTGTCATAGATATTATTACGCCTCAAGCTAAGGAAAAAAATATAGCTCTAAAAATAAATGTAAAAGTAAAACCTGATAGGATAAAGGCTGACCCTGCTCAGATGGAAAGAGTATTTGTGAATCTTCTAGGCAATGCTGTAAAATTCACTCCTGAAAAAGGAAGAATAATAATATCATGCCATGAAAATAAGGGTCTTGTAGAATTCAGCGTTGAAGATACCGGTATGGGGATTCCCAGAGAAGATGTCGAAAAGGTATTTGAAGAATTTTTCAGATCAGATAATGCGCTGGACCAAAAGGTAAAAGGCACAGGCCTGGGCCTATCCCTTGTTAAAAAAATCATAGAGGCGCATAAAGGTAGAATATGGGTAGAAAGTGAATTAGGAAAAGGTACAAAATTTACATTTACCATACCAAAATAAACTAGACCGCGGCAACCTCGGAGGTTGCCGTGTTGGCAACCTCCGAGGTTGCCGCGGAAAGGAAGTTCCAGAATGTCAGCAAAAAAAATATTAATAGTAGATGATGATCTAGACATATTGGATGTCTTAAGAATAACTCTTGAGGCTGAGGGCTACGAAGTAATGGAAGGCCACAATGGCCAGGAAGCGCTGGACATTATTAAAAAACAGTCCCCTGGCTTACTGATAATAGACTTTAAGATGCCTAAGATGTGCGGAGATGAGGTCTGCAGGATCATAAAACAGGATATCCTGGCCCAGCACATGCCTATTATAATGCTTACAGGTAAAGGCGAGGTCACTGACAAGGTCCATGGCATTAATGCAGGCGCGGACGATTATATGGTAAAACCCTTTGAACCGCAGGAACTGGCAGCGCGTGTCAAAATGGTGCTCCGCAGAAGCGCCAGGGATCTGGATGCCAATCCATTAACTAAACTCCCCGGCAATGTCTCTATACTCAACGAGATACAAGGGCGCATAGATAGAAAAGAGGCATTCGCGGTCTGTTACATAGACCTCGATAAGTTCAAGGCATTCAATGACAAATATGGTTTTAGAAGAGGTGATGACGTAATAAAAAACACTGGAAAAATACTGATAAACTCTGTACAGGAAAAAGGTACGCCTCAAGATTTCATAGGCCATATAGGCGGCGATGACTTTGTAGTAGTAACAATGCCTGAAAAAATAGACGCGTTATGTAAGAATATTATAGGGAAATTTGATCTCATGATTCCGGAATTATACAGCAAAGAAGATAAAGAGGCAGGTTATGTGGTGGCAAAAGACAGGCAGGGAAAAGTAAAAAAGATATCTCTTATATCTATCTCAATCGGCGTAGTCTATAATAAAAAGAAGAGGATAAAACACGTTGCAGAAGTAGGAGAAATAGGCGCTGAACTAAAAGAATACGCCAAAAGCATCAAAGGAAGCACCTACGTCACCGAACGCAGGAAGAAGTAACTCTATACTCTAATCAATAAATGGTGAGTAAACAAAAGCCTCTCTGAAAGAGAGGCTTTTGTGCGTCGAACCATGGTGCGCGGGGCGAGACTCGAACTCGCATAGCCTTGCGGCCACAAGGCCCTCAACCTTGCGTGTCTGCCAATTCCACCACCCGCGCATATGGCTGCGCTAAGTTGTGTCTATCTCTTAGCGCAAGCAAGCTTATTATATAAAACATAGCGCTAAATATCAAGCATAATTGAAAAATCTATGTAATCGGTGAGTTATCGGGGGTGTATGTGTCATTGCGAGCGAACAAAGTGAACAAAGCAATCTCTTTTTTTTTGAGATTGCTTCGTCGTCGTCCGTCTATGACGGACTCCTCCTCGCAATGACATGTCTGTATTACACCCTCGTTAACTCACCGGTTACAAATCTATACATTGTTTTAGATGATGGGATTTCAAGAATATAATCTATGAAGTTGCTTTTTAATATTTTCATCGGACAAGTATTCGTCAAGCGTTATGTTGGGGCGGTCTATAAAACCCTTTGGGGTAATCTCAATAACGCGATTAGCCACAGTTTGAATCAGCTGATGGTCATGCGAAGTAAATAAAATAGTCCCGCCAAACTTCTCCAAGCCCTTATTTAATGACTCGATTGATTCTAAGTCTAAATGATTGGTCGGATGATCCATGATCAGCACATTAGGCTGGGCCAGCATCATGCGGGATAGCATGCACCTGACCCGCTCCCCGCCGGATAAGACTCTGACCTGTTTAAAAGATTCATCGCCGGAAAAAAGCATGCGTCCTAAATATCCGCGTACAAAAACTTCCTCAGTATTATCCGAATACTGGCGAAGCCAATCGATAAGATTGCAGTCTACATCAAAATATCTAGTGTTATCCTTAGGATAATAAGCCTGGCTAATTGAGGCGCCCCATTTAAAATTACCGTGATCAGGCTGTATCTCTCCAACCAATACTTGAAATAGAGTCGTCTTAGCAATATTATTGGACCCGACAAAAGCTATTTTATCGCCTTTCTCGACAGTAATGGTAAAATTCTTAAACAAGGCCTGTCCATCAAGCGACTTAGATAAATTATCGATTTTCAAGATATTATTTCCGGCCTCGCGCGTCTGTTCAAAGTTTATATACGGGCTTTTTCTCGAAGAAGGCTTGATATCCTCAAGAGTAAGTTTTTCCAAAGCCTTCTTACGGCTGGTTGCCTGTCTGGCCTTAGAGGCATTAGCGCTAAAACGGGCGATAAAATTTTTCAACTCTTCTCTTTTTTTCTCTACCTTTTTATTGGTTTCAATACGCTGTCTTAAAATCAACTGGCTGGATTCTAACCAGAAACTAAAATTACCCGGATACAGCTGAATACTGCCATAATCTATATCCGCGATATGCGTACAAACCTTATCCAGAAAATGGCGGTCATGAGAAATCACAATAGCGATATTTTCAAAGTTACATAAAAATTCTTCAAGCCATTTACAATTTTCAATATCCAGATGGTTAGTGGGCTCATCGAGCAATAAGATGTCCGGGTTACCGAACAATGCCTGAGCCAAGAGAATGCGCACCTTCTGCCCTTCTTCCAGCTGCTTCATCTCGACACTATGGAATTCTTCTGAAATACCCAGATCACTTAACAATTTAGCCGCGTCAGATTCAGCGTTCCATCCATCCAGCTTAGCAAACTCTGCCTCAAGTTCAGAGAGATGCATTCCATCTTTATCAGAAAAGTTCTTTTTAGCGC
Source organism: Candidatus Omnitrophota bacterium (assembly GCA_018818505.1). Next base: position 5,448 of record JAHIRR010000287.1, read on the forward strand.
AGAGTATGTCTTTTTCCATCGTGATACCATAGAGTCTTTTATGCCCCATAATAACAGTGGTCAAAGCTGTGTACTCATCAAAAGCAAACTGATCCTGTTTTAAGACTGCTATGCGTTTGTTTGGAGATACTACAACCTCTCCTGCGGTAGAGTCGACTTCGCCTGAAAGAATTTTTAAAAACGTAGATTTTCCTGAGCCATTAGCTCCTATCAACCCGTAACAATTCCCAGGAGAAAAGACTATATTTACATTAGAAAAAAGCTTACGCGAACCATAGCGCAATGATATTCCGTTAGATGAAATCATATTTTAAAATCCTTGAATATTGGTGGATAAAAAAAGGCTCTAACTAACATCGCTAATCAGGGCCTAGATTATCTCTCCATCTTGAATTTGAGAGATTACTGTGGCTGCGCTAAGCTGTATAACCTATAACTATATCTCTTAACACAAGCAAGCCTATTATATAGAACATAACACCGAATATCAAGAAAATTGGCAAATTAGAGGTAATCGGTGAGTTACCGGGGGTGCATAGCCGTGTCATTGCGAGGAGCGAACGGAGTGAGCGACGAAGCAATCTCTATCTCCGTCGAAGAGATTGCTTCGCTCGCCTTCGGCTCGCTCGCAATGA